>JAPLOC010000336.1 GCA_026692825.1 Planctomycetota bacterium
GTCCAGCCCCACTCGGGCTCGCAGGCCAACATGTCGGTCTATCTGACCGTACTCAAACCGGGTGACACGTTTCTGGCGCAGAATCTAGCGCACGGCGGTCACCTGACGCACGGGATGAACCTGAACTTCTCGGGGCAGTTGTACCATGCCGTCCACTACGGGGTTCGGGAGTCCGATCATCGCATCGACTTCGATCAGGTGGCGGCGTTGGCGCGCGAGCATAAGCCGAAGCTGATTGTCGCTGGCGCGAGCGCGTATCCGCGGGAAATCGACCACGCGAAATTCGCCGAGATCGCCCGAGAGGTCGGGGCGTTGTTCATGGTCGACATGGCGCATTACGCGGGTCTGGTGGCCGCCGGGATCCACAACAGCCCGGTCCCGGTCGCCGACTATGTCACCAGCACTTCGCACAAGACGTTGCGCGGTCCCCGGGCGGGATTCGTGTTGACGAAAGAGGCGAACGCGAAGGCGCTGGACAAGGCGGTGTTCCCCGGCATGCAGGGGGGGCCGCTGGAACATGTGATCGCGGCCAAGGCGGTCTGTTTTCTGGAAGCGCAACAGCCAGCGTTCAAAGTCTACGCCCGGCAGATCGTCGCCAACGCGAAGGTTCTGGCGGAAACGTTGATCGCGGGGGGAGTCGCGCTCGCCTCGGGCGGTACCGACAATCACCTCATGCTTGCCGACGTCACGCCGCTGGGGCTGACCGGTTCGATCGCCGAGAAAGCGCTCGACCACGCGGGGATCACGGTCAACAAGAACATGATTCCGTTCGACAAGCGAAAAGCGCTCGACCCCAGCGGGATCCGCCTGGGAACACCAGCGCTGACGACCCGCGGGATGAAAGAGCCCGAGATGAAACGGGTCGGAAGCTGGATTCTGCAAGTTCTGCGCGCCGCCGACGATGCCGCTGTGGCCCAGCGTGTGCGGGGCGAGATCGCGGAATTCTGCCAGAGTTTTCCGGTTCCGGGGATTGAGTGAGCCAGACGAGGGGAACGGTGCTGCCACAGTCCGTGGCAGCGCTTCGCTGCCCGTCCAAAATCAAATCCAATGATTTGAAACATTATCAGAAGGTGCGATTGGAGGAGGGTAGCGTGGATTTTCATCCACGTTACCCTCCCGTGCTGTTCACCGTTCGGCGGCTTTCAGGACTAGAATTCTCGGTTGGATTACAGAAAGAAGGGGGAACCACGAAAGGCACGAAACACACGAACACGGACGGGAAAAAAAGGAGAAAAAGAGAAAATGAACCGGAAGGGGAGAGTCAACGACTGGGACTGGACCGACACAGCCAAGACAGAATCATTCCATTTGCACCTCGGATTGCGTCGACTCACCAACGCCCTAAGTCATTCTGTGCTTCCTGTTCCCTTTTTCATTTCCTTTTTCTTGTTCGTGTGTTCCGTGCTTTTCGTGGTTCCCCCCGTCCGTCCAAACATCAATTCCTCTTAGGCAAAGAGGATTGTTGGATTGGAGTCTCGACAAATCGACGGATTTGATCTTGGACAGGTCCTTATTGCGTTGTGGATGCGTCCCGATACACTCCATGATCGCGTGAGCCTCCCGCGCGGAGGTAGGCGAGCAGATCGCGAATTTCGTCGGGGGTGAAGGAATCTAACAGCCCGGCGGGCATCGGCGAAGTGTTCGAGACCGACTGCGATTCGATCTCGTCTTTGGCGATCCGCGTGGTCGTGCGGGGCGCGAGCGCGTCGGGGGCGAGCAGCAGCGATTTGTCATCACCCCCCACCAGACGACCGGTGATGACTTTCCCCGCTTTGGTCTCCACCTGCGTCTGGCGATACTTCTCGTCGATCGATTTCGACGGGTCGAGAATCATCTCCAGCAGATCGCGCGGACCAAAGCGGTTGGCGACCTTGCTCAATTCGGGACCGACCGCTCCCCCCGCCCCTGCCACGCGGTGGCAACGAACGCACAGTCCCTGACGAAACAGTCGCTCCCCCGCTTCGAAACTGGGCCGGCCGGGATTTTTCAACGTCGCCTCCAGATCAGCCACTCCCCATTTTTTGACGACCGGCCGCTGTTTGAGCAAATCCGCCGCCGCAGCCGCCTCCCGGTCGTCGCGCGCGAAGAGTGCCTCCAGTTCCAGCCGCTCCGCGTCCGTCAGTGTCGCCAGGACTTCATTACGCAGCGCGTCGAGCGCCACCGGCAACAGATTGCCCCCGGTGTGATAGTCGAGACTCTTCAGAAGTTCGAAGTACTGCCGACGAAGCGCCGGCGTCCATCCCTGTTTCGCGGTCCGCAACAGGAACAAATACCGCAGTCGATCTTCCGCCGACTCCGCCTGCTCGACAAGCGGCATCGTCTTCGCGACCACCGTGGGCGAATCGAAATAGACGAGCAGTTCGCACAGCCGCTGTTTGAGCAGTGGCAGCGTATGAATCTCCCGTTCAAATTCCGCCTTCGGATACAGGCGCTCCAGCCGCTGTGCCCAGTCAGCGCACGATTTCGCGTCGGGCCGTCCCATGCGCGTCACGCAGATCGACAAGATCCTCAGGATTTCCAGACGTTCTTCGAAATCCAATCGGTGCCATCCCTGCGAATCGAAACGCCCCTTAGAGAGCTTATCGAGCAACCTTGATCGCAATTTCGGTTCGCCAACGCGGGCCAGCGCCAGGAGTCCGTCCAATTCCCCATGGTTACCGAATCTGTCGGGGCGCGCGTAATCGCCCTCAAACGGTCCGTTGAAAACGGTATCACTCCATTCGACCACCGGCTGAAACTCTAACGCGACACGCGCCGCGTGGCGTAACCACGGGTCTGGATTTCCCAGATGCTTCCATGCGAGTTCCACGGCCGCCGGATCCTGTCGACCATGAAACGATTCCAATTGTCGACGCAGTCGGCGACATTGCTGCGCATCTTCAGCTTCCTTCAATTGATGTCTGATGCCGGGCCAAAGGGGATTCGGATCTTCTAAAACCATCGGCAGTCCGATCTCGGCTTCACGCCCCCACTGAACGCGATACAGCCCCGACTGCGTCCCCCTCCCCCCCGTCACAAAGTACATCGCGCCATCGGGTCCGAACGCCAGGTCAGTCACATTCAACGGCGACCCCTCCAACAGCTTCTCGACCGTGCAGACGTAGCCCGCTACGCGTGGCAGGAGATGCACTGCGTAGATTCGCCCGTACGACCAGTCGAGCGCGTAGAGTGCCTGGCGATATCGACCGGGGAACGAACTGTGGGTGCCGAACTTCACGCCGGTTGGTGAACCGAGTCCGATATCGACGTTCGCCGGGAGGTGTTCGGCGAAGTGCGCGAGACGGTTCGCCGTCCCCTGCCGAAATCCATAGTCTCCCCCCGACACAATGTGATTGATGCGGGTGGGGCGATACCACGGAGTGCCGATATCCCCTTCGTTGTCGGCGTCGAAGGTGAACATCTCGCCGTCGGCGTTGAAGTCGATTCCGTACGGATTGCGAAATCCCCCCGCGACCAGCTCCCAGTTGTCTCCTTCGGGATCGATTCGGGCGACATGACCGGCGGGAACTTTGGCGTCGGCGTCAAACAGAAAACGATCCCAGTCGACGGGGATCAGTTTGTCTTCGGCCAGGTGCTGCAACGGCGACCGGCCCGGTTTGTAATCCTCGGGGAGTCGAACATTGTTGCCGTGGATGGTGTAGATCATGCCGTCGGGACCAAGTGCCAGCCCGTTTCGCCCATGTCCCACGCCCCCCCCGGTCTGCTTGAGCAGTTTCACTTCGTCGAACCGGTCGTCGCCGTCGGTGTCGCGCAGGCGATAGAGTCCTTTCGAGTTGTTGGCGTTGGCGAACAGACTCCGGCCGGCGTAGAGAACCCCACGACATTCTTCGAGCGTGTCGTTGATGATTTCCATCTTCTCGAACGGCGGCAGCGAGTAGCGCAACAGCCCTTTTCCCTCGCGACCGATGATCGCTCGTCCCTGCGGATCGAACGTCAGGCTGACCCAGGATCCTTCGCCTTTCGCCGACGAATGGACCAGGTCGACCTCGAAACCGGGCATCACGGCGATCGAAGCGGCGTCGTGCGCCTGGCCGGCCCCCAGCGCCTTTTTCCATTGATAGTAGTCTTCGGTTTCGCCTTCGGGGTTTCCCCAGGGGAACACCCCCAGCAATCCGAGACTGGTCGCGTATTCACGGTCACCCTGAGTGTGACGCTTGCGGACCGTCCACGTGGGGTCCGACGTGATCACCGTGGACCGGCCCTGTTCGTCGGTCAGTTTCAGCCAGAGAGCGATTCCCGCGGGGCCGGCGTCGTTATCGCAGATGACATCAATGCGGTTTTCGCCTTCGCGGAATTTGCCGGTCACATCGACGGGTTGAATCCGTCGCGTTCCCACGACCGTCGCGACAGAGACTTCGTTGATTCGCGCTTCCGCCTTGTCGTCGGCAAGCAGCCACAGCGTCGCCGACTGAGGGAGACGGGTGAGCTGGAATCGCTTAGAAAACCACTCGCGGTCCACCGCGTCGGGGAAGGGAGAATTCCAGATCCATTGGGGGCTTGGTCCGGGTTCCAATGCCTGTGTACGAGTGGGGAATCCACCGAGCGCCACGGCAATCGCCAGCACCAGGAGCGCACAACCAAAACGCGTGGAAGAACTCATTCTGGACCAATCCCACAGGGTCAACGAACACCGGCGGCGTGGAACACCACGCCGCCGGGATCTTAACAAATTGACCGCAAAACGTTGCGGGACTGGCCGGCAAATTGCCGAGCGGCCACTAAGCACCTGTCCAAAATCAAAACCGTGATTTTAAACTGTACATCGCGGCGCTGCCGCCGTCGCATCCCGTAGCTGCGCTCGAAA
>JAPLOC010000337.1 GCA_026692825.1 Planctomycetota bacterium
TCAGACACAGCACGTAGACGAGCGTGGTCACGGGGCGTTGATTGTCGACCAGCCGGTCGGCGACTTCGCTGACCCAGCGCAGATCCCTTCCCGCGTCGGCGATATTGGTGACGAGGAATCGCCCGGGGGCTTCCTTCTGCAATTCCACGCGGACCCGGTTGCTGAAGCGGTCCTTCACATACCGCACTCCATGCCCGCACGTGAAGCTGTCGCCAATGAAGCAGACATGCTGTTCCCCCGGCTTTAAGCTGGTGGGAAAGTCGACGTCATCGCGATACGGAATTCCCTCGCGTCCCTGGAATTTCAACGGCTTTTGCGTCACCCAACGTCGAAACCACTTCTTGGAAACGTTCGTCATGTTGAACGAATCGCTCTGATCGTACAGCACCGCGAAATACAGCTCGACGGCGGTCAGTCCCGCGAGCAGCATCCACAGCGACAGTCCAAAATTCGCGATCCGTAGCGAGCGTTTGCGACGTTTGCGCTGTCGTCGAAAGGCCAGCAGCGCGACGAACAGCACTGGCAAAATCGCCAGCCAGATCCCCATCGTCAACAGGTAGTCGAAGCTCAGATCAAACACTAAACAAGCTCGCGAATCGCCTGGGTGGATGTGGGGAGAATCGGGATCGGGCGATCCTGCGAATCACGCACCAGTTCGTGCGGGTCAATCCCCACCGACTGGTACAGCGTCGCCAGTACGTCGAGGTAATGCACCGCCCGGTCTTTCGCCGAATCGCCCATCGCGTCGGTCGTGCCGATGAACTGGCCCGTGCGCATCCCCCCGCCCGCCAACAGGGCGCTGTTGACCCGCGCCCAGTGATCGCGGCCGGCGTCTTTGTTGATCTTTGGGGTCCGTCCGAACTCGCCCCAGACCGCGACCGTCACGTCGCGATCCAAGCCCCGCTCGTGCAGATCCTGGATCAGCGCCGAGATCCCCTGATCGAACACCGGCAAATTCCCCTTCAGATGGCCAAAGTTGTTGCCGTGCGTGTCCCAGAACCCGTAGGCGACCGTGACACACCGCACACCCGACTCGACCAGTCGGCGGGCCATCAGCAACTGGTCGTTCCACAGCGGAGCACCATCCCCCTGATGCTTCGACGAGGTCTTGCCATACCGCTCGCGGACCTTGGGATCTTCTTTTTCGACATCGAGCGCGTCGACCAGCTTGCTCGATGTGAGGACATCGAACGCCCGCTGAGTGGCGTTGTCCGCCGCCGACAGCCGTTCTCCTTCCATTCCCTGCTTCAGGCAATCGATCTCCTTCAGCAGCCGGCGACGATCACTCAACTGCGTCGGCGAGACGAATCGCAACTTCATGCTGGCGAGATCCTCCCCGTCGGCCCGCACGCCCCCGAACTTCGTCCCCAGCACCCCCGCCCCTGGGATGTTGTACGGCCGGTGCTGCATGGTGGGGAACAGATCGACGAACGGCGGAATCACCGGATCGACCGAACCGAGAACCCGGGAGACCATCGAACCGAAGTTCGGCTTTCCGTCACGCTGCGCCTCCCCCATCGAATAGCCAGTCAGCGTCTGGAAGCTGCTGTGTTCATCGCGCAAGCCGACGATCGAACGAATGACGGCGTATTTGTCGGTCATGCCGGCCAAGAGCGGCATATGTTCGCAGATCTGCAGCCCCGGCACGTTGGTATCGATGGGATTGAATTCGCCGCGAATGCCGGCCGGGGCGTTCGGTTTGAGATCGAACGAATCCTGATGCGCCAACCCCCCCGAGAGGTAGACCATGATAATGGAGCGGTTCGACTTCCCTCGCCCGGGCTTCTCTTCGGCCCGCAGAATGTCGGTGAGCGACAGCCCCCCCAGCGCGAAGCCACCGATCTCCAGAAACGACCGGCGCGACAGCCCGTCGCAAATGCGGTTGGCGAGTTGTGGGCGAGATGACATCGGGGGGGTTCTCCAGGAAACACTACGTCGAATCGATGGCGGCCGTGGGATGGGTCGCGCAACGGCTCCGGCCCCTCGATAGGTCTGAGGGTGGAATCGAACACCGTTTATAAGTGATCGGCTGACCGGAGGGAATCGATTCAGAGAGTTTCGGTTCTACCATTGCATCAATCCGAGTTTACGCGAGAATTGAAGGAGCGATCGAACCGACCAGGAATCACAACCGATTCTGCCCCCCGATCCCACTGCTTTTGACGAGGCCTGCGATGTACGGATTGCTTCTTGGAGTTCTGTTGGCGCAAGCCCCGGCCGCCCCGCCTGCGGTTCCAGCGCCGGTAGAGAGCCCGTCGGCGGACGACCTCAAGTTCTTCGAGACTTCCATCCGTCCGCTGCTGGTCGAGCAATGCTTCAAATGCCATAGCGACAAAAAGCAATGGGCCAACCTGCGACTCGATTCGCGTGAGGCCCAGTTGAAGGGGGGCGACACCGGGGCGGCGATTGTGCCGGGCAAGCCCGAGGAGAGCCTGCTGATTCGCGCGGTTCGCCACGTGGACGAAGACCTGAAAATGCCCCCCGAGTCAAAACTGACCGACCGGCAGATCGCCGACCTGGTGAAGTGGGTTGAACGGGGAGCGGTTTTCCCGCAAGCGCCGGCGACGTCCAAACAACGCTCGCGCGATCCCAACCACTGGGCGTTTCAACCGCGAGCCAAAGTCGAAGAACCTGCGGTTCGCGGTGCCGGTTGGGTGCGGACGACCGTCGATCGCTTCATCCTCAAAAAGCTCGAAGAAGCTGAGATCACACCGGCGGCCGACGCGGATCGACTGACCATTCTTCGTCGGGTCACCTTCGACCTGACCGGTCTCCCTCCCACGCCGGCCGAGGTTGAACGGTTTCTCGCCGACGAGCGTCCTGAAGCGTACGCGGAACTTGTCGATCGGCTGCTCGCTTCCCCCGCCTATGGCGAGCGCTGGGGTCGGCACTGGCTGGATGTCGCCCGCTACGCTGACTCCAACGGACTGGACGAAAACGTCTGTCACGGCAACGCCTGGCGCTATCGGGACTGGGTCGTGGAGGCAATCAATGCCGACATGCCGTTTGACCAGTTCCTGACCGAACAACTCGCCGGGGATCTCCTTCCCGCCGACAGCGAGAAGGAAAAACAAACTCATTTGATCGCGACCGGCTTTCTCACACTGGGGCCGAAAGTATTGGCCGAGGTGGACGAAGCCAAGATGCGGATGGACATCGTCGACGAACAGATCGAAACCGTGGGGCGGGTGTTCCTGGGAATGACATTTGGTTGTGCCCGGTGCCACGACCACAAATTCGATCCCATCGCGACGACCGAGTATTACTCGCTGGCGGGGGTTTTCAAAAGCACCCGCACGATGGATCAATACACCAAAGTCGCCAAGTGGCACGAAAACACCCTTCCGGGGGACGAGACCCGCGCGGGACAAGCCGAGTTTGACCGCCAGTTGAAAGGGAAGCAGCAGCAGGTCGAAGAATTCGTGGCGAAAGCGAATGAGACTGCCCGACAGGCTCTGAATCAGGAGGCCACCGGGGAACCGACACAGGAACAACTGGAAGCGAAGTACTCCGACGAGACGAAGGTGGCGCTAAAGAAACTGCGCGATGAATTGGCCGCCTTTCAAAAAGCGGGACCCGAGCTTCCGTCGGCGATGGGAGTCAACGAAGACGCCGTGATCGATGTCGCCGTCCATCTGCGGGGGAATCCGCTGAAACTGGGGGACGTGGTCCCCCGTCAGGTGCCGGTCGCGTTCCGGGGGATTGAGCCCCCCAAGTTCACACCCATGGAAAGTGGTCGACGGGAACTGGCGGCGTGGCTGGCGAGTCCCCAACATCCCCTCACGCCGCGTGTGATCGTCAATCGCGTCTGGCGGTGGCACTTCGGCAAGGGGCTGGTGCGGAGTGTCGACAACTTCGGTCTGCTGGGTGAAACCCCCAGTCATCCCGAATTGCTGGACTGGCTGGCCGAGCGGTTCGTCGCCGACGGCTGGTCCCTGAAATCACTGCACCGGCTGATTGTCACTTCCAGTGTCTATCGGCAGGCCAGCACGCCTGCCGGGGAGGCGCTGCAACGCGATCCCGAAAATCGGCTCTACAGTCGGGCCGACGTTCGCCGACTGGAAGCGGAGGAGGTGCGGGACGCGCTCCTGGCAAGTTCCGGCCATCTCGATCGCACCGTGGGGGGGTCGCTGCTCAAGGTGGAGAACCGGGCGTATTTCTTCGATCATACGTCCAAAGATCTGACCGACTATACCAGCGATCGCCGGTCGCTCTATCTGCCGGTGGTTCGGAATAACGTCTACGACCTATTCCAACTGCTCGATTACCCCGACGCCGCCGTCCCCAGTGGAGACCGCGCGACGACAACCGTCGCACCACAAGCGCTTTTGATGATGAACAGCGACTTCGTGATGCAGTCGGCCGACCGGCTGGCGGACCAACTGTTGGCCCACTCATCGGTCGATGCCGAGCGGGTGCGTGAGCTGTGGCTGCGGACCTATGGTCGCGCGCCGTCGGAAGGTGAAGTGGCGTCGAGCCTGGAGTATCTCGGCGAACTCGACAAAGCGCTCGCCGCTGGAAATCCCGCGACGCCGGAAACGCGTCGCCAAGCGTGGGGGGTGTTGTGCCACACCACGCTGGCGGCAAACGAATTCATCTATTTGCGGTAGAGGCGGTCGGTCAATTGGCACCGACCGTCGCTTCGGTCGGTTCGAGTGGGTAGTACTTGTCGACCAGATCCTTCAACTGCCGGCCGGTCGTTTCCGGCCGTTCGAACCCGACTTGAACGCGGCCGAACGCCGAGATAAACGGGACGCTGGGTGCCGCGATGTTGTTCTTCTGAGCGAGTGCCTGCATCCGCTGGTGCTGGCCCGGTTCACGGGAAATGTTGCGGTAGGTGATTTTCAGGCCGGGGGTTTTGGCGACGAGATCGTCCAGAAAACGCTTGGCGGCGACACAGTGGGGGCAACCATCCTGACTGAAGACTTCGAGTCCGACCAGTTCCTCCACCTGCCGACCGGTTGTCTCGTCGTCGCGAAAGCCAATCAGCATCCGGTCGCTGGCGAAGATTCCGGGGAGGCCGACCTTGGTGATCTTCTGTTCTTTGCACAGCGCGTACAGGCGGCGTAAAGCATCCGGGTCGTCTTCGACGTTGGAGATCGTGACCACCAGGTCGTCGCGTTGTTTGGCGAGTCGTTCGACAAACGCGGTCGCTGACTCGCATTGGCGACAGTCCGATTTCACAAAAACCTCGACGGCCGCCTGTCTGCGACGAGTGACCGGCGTGGCGGTTCCGCCTGCGGGTGATACGGGTTGGCTGGCGGCCGGAGAAACCTCGGGGACGCTTTTACCGGCCGTTTCAACCTTGTCCGACGCGTTGACACTGACGACCACCATGCAGGTGGACGCAAGAACAAGTCGGGTGATGAATGAGGGGAGTGGCTTCACAATCGCTCCTTGTGCGGGTGGCGAAAAAAACGAGACAGCCCCAACGGGCTGGAAGAGCCGACTGGGGCTGATTGAAAATCTCGTTCTGGCACCCCAACGGGGCGACGCCGCAAGGTAGTGGGTGGCGACAAGTCCGGTCAAGCCGGTCGGGAAGGTCGGGAGGGCTGTACTGGGGGATTCCGATCGCAACAATCGGTAAATAACGCCCAGACTGCGCAGTCCTGCGCTGCGGATTCCAGAATTTGGAATGTGGTGGGGGTTTTATACTTCGCACGGGCGGAAACGAGACGATTTCGGGGAGCCGCGCCCGTCAGGAAGCGGTATCAAGCTCCCACTTCCTGACGGGCGCGGCTCCGTCAAAATGTTTCAACGCGGACCGCGCGAAGAATAGCCTGCAAGCGGGCCGTTGAGTCTTTTTGACAGAATAAAAGGGATGAAGAGGATGGACGGGATTGCTGAGGCGAATGTCGATCGTGTGGATTGGGAGGTCTTCGATTTCAGCCACTGATCAAGAGAGCAGGAATGGCGATCAACTCCATCCTGTACATCCCTTTCATCCTCTTCATCCTGTCA
>JAPLOC010000338.1 GCA_026692825.1 Planctomycetota bacterium
GAATTGCAGGCGGTGCTGGACGAAGCGCGACAACAGGTCGCAGGCATCGGGCGGCATGTAGAAGTCGGTACCGAACATCTGCTACTCGCGATGACGATCGTCGATACGCCGATCCGGGAGGTGCTGAGGGAGTTTGGAGTGGGCGTTGACTCGGCCCGTCAACAGAGTGAACGTCATTCCGGGGAGACCGCTGAGCCGATCAACGCGGGCGTTCGGTTGAATCCCGCGACGGCCCCCGCCACCGATCGCGCCGATCTGTTTCGGATTCTCGACGCTTCCGCCAACCGTGCCCGTGAGGGCTTGCGTGTCATTGAGGATTACGTGCGGTTCGCCCTCAACGACCGACACCTCGCCGAGCGGACGAAGGAGTGCCGGCACCAACTCGCTGAAGCGATGGGATTGATCCCATTGACAGCGCTCCTGGCGTCGCGCGATACCCGTGGCGACGTGGGAACGACGATTCACTCCCGCCGCGAACTCCATCGGAACTCGTTGACCGATGTGGTCCGTGCCGACTTCAAGCGGGTTCAAGAGGCATGTCGGGCGCTGGAGGAATATGGCAAGGCAGAGTCGGTCGAGTTTTCCCGGGCTGCAGGCCAGGTACGATATGCGGCGTATACGCTCGAACGTGCCGTGATGACGACGGTCGCGTCGCTCGATCGGCTCGGGGAATGCCCGCTCTATCTGATCCTCACCGAGTCACTCTGTCCGCGAGGATCGGGGCCGGTCTTGCGGGGAGCGCTGGCCGCCGGCGTGCGGGTCGTGCAGGTTCGCGAAAAAACCATGCGCGACCGGGAGCTGCTGGCGCATGCCCGACGGGTGCGCGAATGGACGGCCGAGGCAGGCTGCCTGATGATCATGAACGACCGCCCGGATCTGGCGGCTCTTGTCGGGGCCGACGGCGTGCATGTTGGACAGGAGGAACTTCCGGTCGCCGAAGCGCGGCGGATTGTCGGCCCCGATCGGCTGGTAGGACTGTCGACCCACGACCCGGCACAGGCCCGCGAGGCGGTTCTCGACGGGGCGGACTACATCGGCGTCGGTCCGGTGTTCTCCACGACAACCAAGAACTTTCAGTCGCTCGCGGGGCTGGATTACGTCCGGCAGGTGTCGGGCGAAATCGAGTTGCCTGGGTTTTGCATCGGCGGCATCCACCTGGACAACATCGACCAGGTGATCGCCGCGGGAGGCCGCAGGGTGGCGGTGTCGTCGGCGATCTGCTCGGCCGATGACCCCGAAGGGGCCACCCACGAACTGCTGCGGAAGCTACGGAGGGAATGAACGCTTGCGTCGAGGGGCGGCTGGGGGAACCCCGGGATGCCACCCGTCAACCGCCGGTCACTTCGCCGACGTGTGTCCGGTGAACTTCGGATCCCCCTTGAGCGGGAGCGCGATCGATTTCCCCGATTCCGCCGCCTTGTAGATCGCCAGAATGATCTCCACGCTGCGGCGACCTTCCTCTCCATCCACGAGCGGCTTGCCTCCCGTTTGCACCGCCTTCACGAAGTCGCGCAGTTGTTCGAGGTGCCCGGAATACGAGATCGCCTTCGGGTCGGCGGCACCACCGCCTCCCCCCTGGCGTTGCGCGAATTTTTTGCGAATGATCGCGTCTTTGCGACTCGACGGTTCGAACTGCCAGAGCAGAACGTCGTCCTGCTCGACAATGACCGTCCCCTGCGTTCCATGAATCTCGGTTTTCTTGAGCAACCCGGGATGGGCGCTGGTGGTCGCTTCGATCACGCCGAGAGCGCCATTGCGAAACTTGATCGCAGCGACCCCCGTGTCTTCCACTTCGATCCGCTCGTGGGCGAGCGTGCCGGTGAAGCCGGCGACCTCGGCGATGTCTCCCATGAACCACTGCAACAAGTCGACGTTATGGATCGCCTGATTCATGAACGCGCCACCGCCGTCGAGCTGCCATGTGCCGCGCCAGCCACCGCCGTCGTAGTACTGCTGAGTCCGCCACCACTTCACATACGTGTCCCCGAGCGTCAGTTTGCCGAACCGGCCTTCGTCGATCGCGTCCTTGAGAACGCGATTCGCGGCACTGAACCGCGAGGGGAAGATCGTGCAAATCTGAACCCCCGCCTTGCGACAGGCGGCGATCAGACGATCACAGCGGGACAACGTGATTTCAAGCGGTTTCTCAACAACCACATGCTTCCCCGCACGGGCCGCCTCGACCGCCGGCTCGAGGTGCGCGCCGCTGGGGGTGCAGATGTTGACAATGTCGAGGCCCGGGTGGGCGAGGAACGCCGCATAGTCGGTATACACCTGACAGGCCGGCGCGAGTTCGACGATCTTCTTCGCGTTCTCGGGGTGTTGGGTGTAGGCCGCCACGACCCGGGCGTTCTTCAGATCACCAATGGCCCGCGCGTGAAACTGCGCGATCATGCCGCAGCCCACGATTCCGAATCCGATTTTCTGCATGGAGACGCCTGAGAGTTGAACGAAGAAATGACGGCAAAGCGCGGGTCGCGCCATGGGGCGGCGATTATACTTCCCACGGCGGGAAACGCGACATTCGCCCATCTTGAGGACGACTCCCCGATTCGGAACGATCAACCCCCGTCGGTTTCTGAGCCGAGCGTGTGAATCGTGTTGTGGATCATTCCCTGCACTTTCCTGCCGTCGCTGGAACGCAGCGAATACCGGATCTCCATTCCCCAGGTCGGGCCGATCTCCGGGATCTCCAAGCGCAACGTGGGGCCGTCTGGATCGAGTGTCCCCCGTCGCACTTCCAGCCGGTGTTCATTGACATGTTCGGAACCATAATTCGCCGAGCGCTTCAAACCCCAGATTTTGCAGGCGAACGCCCCCTCCTCATTGACCGACGTGGGATCCAGGGGGCCGCTGAA
>JAPLOC010000339.1:0-3000 GCA_026692825.1 Planctomycetota bacterium
ACTGGTCGAGATCGCCGACCGGCGTGATGCGATCCTGATCGTCGACGAAGCGCATGGAACCGGGGTCTGGGGCGAATCCGGTCGGGGTGCGTGTGAAGCGCAGGGGATCGCCGACCGTGTCCCGGTACGCATTGGCACCCTGAGTAAAGCGGTCGGCTCGCTGGGGGGATTCGTCGCGGGGGACCAGAGACTGATCGACTGGCTCTGGAATCGCGGTCGAACCCAGGTTTACTCCACCGCGTTGCCCCCCGCGGTCTGTGCGGCGGCGGCGGAAGGGTTGCGGATCATAACGGCGGAACCCCAGCGGCGTGCCGCCCTTTGGCGGAATTGCGATCTGTTCCGCCAAAAGCTGCAAGGCGTTGGCATCGATCCGCCCCGAGCCGCAGCGGGACCGATTGTGCCGCTGGTTCTGGCTGACGCCGAACTGGCCGTTGAGATCGCAGGACGGTTGGAGGAGCGGGGGTTTTTGGTGGGAGGGATTCGACCGCCGACAGTCCCTCAGGGGACCAGCCGACTGCGGATCACGTTGAGTGCCGTCCATGATGAGGAATCGCTTGTTGAATTGGTCGAGGCAATTCGCGCAGTCTGGCCGCGGTTTCGGTGAGTCGCCGTCCCTCAACCAGTTGGTGATTCGTTCTTGACCGAGTCAGATCCACACGCTCGCAAGTATTCCCGCACCACTGTATCGGGCCGATTGAGACTTCGTCCAGATGGGGGAGCTGACGAAACAGAGGCAAATTGCTGAGGTCAAGGTCGTGCCCGGCGTTCACTCCCAGGCCCCGCTCGTGGGCTCGGCGAGCGGCGCCCGCGTACCGCGCGAATGACTCCTGGCCGGCCGCCGCTCCTTGTTCAAACGCCCGCGCGAACGGCTCTGTGTAGAGTTCAACGCGATCCCCGCCCATGTCCGCCGCCCAGTCGACGGCGGCGATCTCGGGATCGACAAACAGACTGACGCGGACCCCCACCGACTTGAGGTCCGCCACAATCCGCCGCATTTCGTCCTGCGAAGTCGACGTCGACCAGCCTGCCTGGCTGGTGATTTCCCCCGGGACGACGGGAACCAGCGTGCATTGATGCGGCTGAACTTCTTGCACCAGTTCCAACAGGTCGGGACGCGGATCTCCTTCGATGTTGAATTCGATCTGATCCCGCAGTGGCAGCAACTCCCGCGCGATCGCCCGCACGTCGGCCCGGGTGATGTGCCGCTCGTCGCCGCGGGGATGCACGGTGATCCCCGGCGCGCCGGCGGCGACACAAACCCGGACCGCTTCGAGGACATCGGGGACGCTCCCCCCCCGCGAATTCCGCAGGGTGGCGACCTTGTTGACGTTGACGCTCAATCGAACCATGAGTGGCCCCCTACGACAGCAACAACTCGAGATCTTCCGCCGTCAGATCGGAAATCAGACTGTTGTCGGCCTGCAGAATCGCGTCGGCGAGTTCTTTCTTTTTGCTTTGCAGCTCGGCGATCTTCTCTTCCACAGTGTTCTTGCAGATGAGCCGATACGCGAACACCTGCCGGGTCTGGCCGATCCGGTGCGCCCGGTCGATCGCCTGCATCTCCACCGCGGGATTCCACCACGGATCGAGCAAAAACACATAGTCGGCGGCGGTCAGGTTGAGACCCAATCCCCCCGCCTTCAGACTGATCAGGAACACGCCGCAGTTCGGATCCTCCTGGAAGTGATCGATCCGCTCTTTGCGGTTTCGCGTCTGGCCATCCAGGTATTCGTACGCGATCCCGCGTTCATCCAAGTGCTTCTGCACAATCGCCAGAAAACTGGTGAACTGCGAAAAGACCAGCGCCTTGTGCCCCTCGGCCAACAGGTCGGTCAGATGCAGACTGAGCGCCTCGACCTTAGCGCTTGACTCGTCGGCATGCTTCGCGTCCAACAGCGCCGGGTGACACGCCGCCTGCCGCAATCGCAACAACGCTTCCAAAACGTGAATGCGGCTCTTCGCCAGTCCCTGGGTGCGAATCCGCCCCATCAGAGATTCGCGATAGTGATCCCGCAGCTCGAGGTAGAGCTGTTCCTGGTGCTTCGGCATGTGGCAGACAATCGTCTGCTCCAGTTTGTCGGGCAGTTCCTGGGCGACTTCCTTTTTCGTCCGCCGTAGAATGAACGGCCGCAACGCCTGCGACAACAACTTGCGCGATTCGTCGTCGGTCGCGTCGGCGGTGTGCAGTTTGAAAATCGACGCCCGACCCAGCATGCCGGGGTTCAGGAACTCGAAAATCGACCACAGGTCGCGCAAGTGGTTCTCAATCGGCGTACCCGACAGGGCGATGCGGTGCTTGCCATTCAGCAACCGCGTCGCCTTCGCCACCTGCGAACCAGGGTTCTTGATCGCCTGGGCCTCGTCCAGCACGACGTACTCGAACTCCATCTCCTTCAACTGCAGCACATCGCGACGGATGGTGCCATAGGTCGTCAGCACCAGATCGACCTTGGCGATCTTCTTGCGCATCGTGCCCCGGTGCAGCCCGGTGTACTCCAATACCTTGAGCCCGGGGGTGAACTTCGTCGATTCCTGCTGCCAGTTGAAAATCAGCGAACGGGGAACGACAACCAGCGTCGGACCTTTGGAAATCCCCCGCTGCCGACGGTCTTCGAGAAACGCCAGAAGCTGAATGGTTTTTCCCAAACCCATATCATCAGCCAGACACCCGCCGAAGCCGAATTCGTCCAGGAACCGCAGCCACGCCACCCCCGCCGCCTGATACGGACGCAACTCGCCGTCAAAGCCCTGGGGCGGTTCACCATCCTTGATCCCCGTGAATTCCTTGACCCGTTGTCGGAGGTCGTCGAAGCCCGCGTCGAACTTCACCGACTGCTCGGCGGCCAACAGCGCATCGAGCAGCCCCACCTGCGTGCGGGCGAAGCGGACGTGGTCCCCTTCGGAAACCCCCAGGCTCGCCAGCATTCCAAACTGTTTCATCCATTCTTCGGGGATCACCCCCAAAGATCCGTCGTCGAGTCGGACGGTACAGTCACCACG
>JAPLOC010000339.1:3020-7208 GCA_026692825.1 Planctomycetota bacterium
CCACACTGGCCGACAATTCGAACCAGTCGATCCCCGAGCGGATTTCGAAACTCAACGGGCCAGCCTGATGCACCTGCCGGCCGTCGGCGTGAATCTGCCACCCTTCCTTCATCAACCCGCGCACGACGTTCCCCAGCGCCCGCGAGGGAATTTCGACATCGTTGCGACCGGGAAACGCATGTTGCAGTCGCCGCGCTCCCAGAGTTTCGAGAACGCCCCAGTACTGTTCTTCGTGCGGACGGTCGCGGGCGATACAGCGCCCCAGCGCCCTTTGCACAATCGCCCCCTGGGGACTCGTGCCGCGAATCTTCGCTCCTTCGTACTCGAATTCGACCTCTCCCGTCAGCCGTTCGTGCTGCCAGCGCACTCCCCGAGGGGTAAAGAGCGTCAGGTGCGGTTTGGGTTCCGCGGTGACTTCCTCCAGTCGCAGGTCGGTGGGAAGTTCCAGCCGGGGAAGCTGGGGCATGTCGAGCAGGCGGTCGACCAGCGCTTCGCCATCTTCTTTGGGAACGGTGAGAGCGCGTTCGCTGGCGAGCAGTTCGGTCCATCCGAAGGTTCCAAAATCCTGAAGCCGGGCGGCATGGTCGGCGAAAATCACCAACCCGCCGGGGAGCATCAGTTTGGTGTCCGACAGGGAATGCAGCTCGTCATTCCGCCTCAGTTGGCCGCGAACAACCCAGTTCTCTTCGGTCGCGTCCGGACCCACATCGACGCACAATTCCCAGGGGGAACCGTCATCCCACGTGAGGGGAACCTGTTTTTCCTGGGAGTGACGGAGCCTGCCAGTTGATGCGGTCGGGAGTGACCCCCACCAGTTGGGCCAGAATCCGCCGATCCTGGTCGTTGTCGATTTCGTCGAGTCGGTCGGCTCGGAGCTTGTACGGTTTCAGTTTGCCCCATTGCCCGTTCGATCGGCGTTGACGCTGGACGACCTGCAGAACCAGCAGTCGGCGATCACGGCTCGATTGGGGATCGATCTCGTAGAAGATCTCGCGGTCGCGCGGGGCAGCGTTGGCCGAGGCTGCGGAGGAGTGGAGCTGCTCACTGAGCGACTGGAGCTTCTGCTGCCAGGGCTTCAAAATCGGAGCGATGACGGTTGGCTCGCGCTGTGTTCGGAGCGCACCGCCGCCGGCAGGGGGAACGTACACATCGCGGTACGGTTCGGCGTCCCAGTAGTCTTCAATCGGGCGGGTGTCGACGACCTCGGTGGTGAATGGGGGGATGGCCCCCGCCTTGACCGTGGCGGCGAGCAGGCCAGAGGCGTCGATCTTGAGAATGGTCGCCCAGAGATGCTTGCAGGTGGGGTTCAGTCGGCCGGGCGGGGCACAACTGCAGGACATCTGCAAGTCCCCATTCGTCCGTTGCAGTTGTGTCTGAAATTCGTTGGCGTCCTGAACGACCGCCTGAATCTGCTCGGGTTCGACACGGGTGATGGAAACCCGGTCGGTTTTGAAGTAGTCGTGTCCGCGGAGGCGAATGTCGCCTCGGAACTGCCCTTCGTAGACTTGCGCCAACGTCATCAGTGAACTGGTCCGAAAAGTCTGAAGAAGAGCCTGGCCGGCGGGGCCGGCCCATGCCGACTTCCAACGCGCGTCCGTGCGCTCAAGCGGGGGGACGATTATAGAGCGCGGGAGTGGGGAATTGAACGGTGTGAGAAAAAGAACTGGCCGATCCTGACAAAGAGGCGGCGTTTTGTCGGACCTGATTACTGCGACGACGACGCCCCGGAGTTCAGGTTCTTGGTGTCAGCCCGTGAGGTACGGTTGAATTGGACAAGGGCAGCATCGACAGCGACCAACGGGATTCGGCCGGGCGAGCGTCAACCGACGATGGCACTCGAAAAGCCGCCGAGTTTGTATTCAAGCGGGTTGTAGTTCAAATTTTCGCAAAATTATTGGCGCGCATCTTGCTCTCTTTCCCAGACGTGGGGATTATTCGTGTGAAGACGCGAGTAATCCACGAGTTTCCGCGGCGGTAAACAGTTGGAAAAGACGAACGATCCGAGGTTTCGTCTGATTCGGCACGGTTTTGGCGGGAAGCTCGAGTGGTGTGATCTGGGACATGTAGCGGATTGCGTGTAGCAAAACGCAACAGTCCTGTGACGGATGGTTTCGAGACGGGAGGAAAGATGTTCCAACTGATGTGTGCGGCGAGACTTCGGACGAAGTCATTGCTGGCCGCTGCTGGGGGGGTGAGCCTGGCGGTGGTAGTTTGTTGGTCGTTGATCCACGGGTCAGACGCTGCAGCGGCCGGGGCAGACACCTCGACGGAAACTGCGAAGAAAACGCGGACCGTTGAGCGGGGGGGGAGTCGGGATGCCACGCGGCGCGTCGACGGAGGGAAGGGGGCAAAGGGAGACGGGACCAAGGGAGACGCGGTCGCCAAAGTCGGTGCGGAGAAGGACGGGGGACCGAAGTCGAAGGAAGTGAAGGGTGAGGTTCCCAGCGAGGTCTATTCGACGGGCTACGACGGATCGTACCGCGAACTGATTGATTTTATCAATGGGCAGGTGCGAAAGGGATGGGCGGAGAACGGCGTCATTCCGTCGCCGCCAGCGGACGACTCCGAGTGGGTTCGGCGGGTACATCTCGATCTGGTGGGGCATATTCCCGATCTGGACACCGTCCAGGCGTTTCTGGCCGACAAGTCGGTCGACAAGCGTGCCAAGCTGATCGACAAGTTGCTCGACGATCCGGGTTACGTCCGGCAGTTCACCACAATCTGGACGAACCTGTTGATTGGTCGCGCGACACCGCAAAACATTAGCCGGCCGGCGTTGCAGAAGTTCTTGCGGACGTCGTTTGGTCGCAATCGCGGCTGGGACAAAATCGTCGTCGACCTGTTGACTGCCGAGGGACACTTTGAAGAGAACGGAGCGACGAATTTTCTGTTGTCGCATCTCAACGAGGGAGGGGTTCCGGCGACGGCAATCAGCGCGCGGCTGTTCCTGGGGATTCAGGTGCAATGCACCCAGTGTCACAACCATCCATTCAACGACTGGAAGCAGAATTCGTTCTGGGAATTCAACAGCTTTTTCAAGCAGATGCGTCGGATTGAGCACCGCGAGTACAACGAAAAGACCGGGCGAATGGACTTTTCGTACTTCGAGCTGGCTCATCAGGATTACGACGGTCCGGTGTACTTCGAACGCCGCAACGGAGTGATGGAAGTGGCGTACCCGAAGTTCAACGACGTGGAGGTTTCTCCCGATGGCGGGACCGAACGTCGTAAAGAACTGGCAAAAATCATTGTCGCTGGTGAGAAGCCGCAACTGGCGGACGCCACCGTCAATCGGATGTGGGGTCACTTCTTCGGATTTGGCTTCACCCGCCCTGTGGACGACATGGGCCCACACAAGGCCCCATCGCACCCGGAACTGCTGGAGCGGATGGCGCGGGAGCTGGTGAAGGCGAATTACGACTTGAAGCAATTGATTCGCTGGATCTGCAACTCCGAGGCGTACAATCTGACCAGTCGGTTCAACGACGGGAACATGAAAGATGACCCGGCGGCGGGAGAAATGCCGACGTTCAGTCATCTCTACATGAAGTCGATGTCGGTTGAGCAGTTGTACGATTCGTTGCTGGTCGCGACGAATGCGCATCGCTCAGGGAGTGGCGGTTGGGATCAGGCGGAAGCACGTCGGCAGCAGTGGTTGCAGCAGTTCGTGCAGACGTTTGGAACCGACGAGAATGACGAGTCAACGACGTTCGACGGCACGATTCCCCAGGCGCTCATGATGATGAACGGCGAGCTGATTCAAAACGCACTCAAGCCGGCGCAGGGGAGTACGCTGAATCAGGCCATGACCGCGTCGGCGAAGCCTGCCGACAAAGCCAAGCTGCTCTATCTGGCGACCCTGTCGCGGGCTCCGACGGCCAAGGAGCTTGCAGCCGCCAACCTGATCATGAAGAATGCGAAGTCTCCCCTGGAAGCGTACCAGGATTTGTATTGGGCCTTGTTGAATTCCAACGAGTTCATTCTGGTCCATTAGTTTGTCGAGTTTGAAGTCCACCGGTTCCCGGCCGGTCCTTGTTCCAAGTCCGTCGTTCGACACAATCCGTCCACTCGGGTGGCTCCGGAGCCGACAGTCACTTTTTCTGGTGTGTGCCTGATGAACCTCAACCCGCTGACAATTCCCGCCGGCATGTCACGTCGGCATTTCATGCAGCACCTGGCGGCCGGCGC
>JAPLOC010000340.1 GCA_026692825.1 Planctomycetota bacterium
CGTATGATTTCGCCAAAAAGCACGGCATGACCATGGACAGTCTCGATGACTACCTCAAGGTCATCGACCGGCTGTTCCTTGAGGCGAAGGACAAAGGGGCGATCTGCCTCAAGACCACACTCGCCTACCAGCGCACCATTCAGTTCGACAATGTCTCCAAAGATCGGGCCGAAACGGCGTTTGGCAAACCGCGCTCGGCACTGACCCCCGAACAGGTCAAAGACTTCCAGGACTACATCATCTGGCGGGTCTGCGAATTCAGCGCGAAGTACGAACTCCCATTTCAGATCCACACCGGTCAGGCCCGGATCCAGGGTTCCAACCCCATGCTGTTGATCAACCTGCTTGAAGGAAACCCCAAAACGAAGTTCATCCTGTTTCATGGCGGGTTTCCGTGGGTGGGGGAAACCGCGGTCATCATGCAAAAACACTGGTGGCACTGCTGGGTCGATTCCGTCTGGCTCCCCGTTCTCAGTTACTCCACCGCCAAACGAGCGTTTATCGAGTGGCTCGATTCGTTCCCCTCAAACCGCATTATGTGGGGGGCGGACTGCAATCACGCCGAGGGAATTTACGGAGCGACCGAGTATCACCGGCAATGCGTCAGCGAGGCACTGGCGGAAAAGGTTCTCGATGGAGACATCAGCGAAGAAACGGCCCAAAAAATCGCCCGCCAGATCTTCCGCGACAACGCGCTCGAACTATTCCCGCAACTCAAAGACCGGCTCTGGAAACACAAGGGAATCAAGCTGGAACCGAAAGCGAATTGAACGTATTGATCGACCTTCGTTGGCCACTGCCTCGCCCACGACTCCCGTCGCGGCTTCGCCTCTTCGCCGCGATCTCATCCTGTCTCCCTCAATAGCAAAATCCTCATGGTAATGCCATGACCTCAGACGACTTTTCCATCAGCGCCTCGTCCCCCTCACTCGCCCAGATTTCTCCCAGCGTGAAGATGTCTTTCTGATCATTCACCGTCTGACTTTCGGACAACCGACGAACGCAGATGGCACCGTCCGACCCCTTCCGACAGAGGGTGACTTCCTCGGGTTGAAAATGGTCGAGGACGTAGGGGGAATGGGTGGTGAGGATCACCTGACACTCTTTCTGTTCGGCGACCAGTTCCTTCAGAATAGTCAGGATGTCAGCCAGACGCCGTGGATGAATGCCGTTCTCGGGCTCTTCGACCAGCAGCAGCCGGGGCGGTTTCGGCAGATTCAGAATCGTCAGGTAGGCGAGAACCAGCAACATCCCCTCCGAACAACTTGGAAACGGGTGATCATCGTGTTCTCCAGACGCGGCGATCAATAGTCAGCCGCCAGTCGGAACCATTGGCCCAGACCCGTCAGGCGTTTGCAACCCCCGGGTTGTCGGGACCCTGGACCCCGATCTTTCGCTTTCTCAAATCGACTGGATATCATCACCCGCGACAGTGTCACCCCCCGGCCGTTTGAAATGCGAGAGAGCGATGAATGATCCGACTCGGCAGTCTGGTACCGCCGGGACTTTCGGTTGCGCGTTCCTGGTGGGGCTGTTTCTCACCGGACTCGCCAGCCTGGCGGGGGCCGAGCCGACAGGTTCGGCGATTCCCGGAAATCACCCCCTGACCGAAGTCCAGGCGGGGGAGCTTCTGATCTCGGAACTCCGCTGTACGGCCTGTCACGCGGGTTTGGACAACGCCTCACTGCCCGCCCCGGTCGCGCCCGATCTGTCGGATGCGGGTTCGCGAATTGCACCCGAATTCCTCCGAAGGTTTCTCGCGGAGCCGTCGAAGGCCCATCCAGGCACCAGCATGCCCGACCTGCTGTCGTCGCGCTCCGAGAAAGAGCGTGACCAGATCGCGGAAGCGCTGACGCACTTTCTGGTCGAACGGGCGAAAGACTATTTCGATTCACGCCGAAAACAGCCGGCGGATCACCCGGAGGGAAAGCGGTTGTATCACTCCGTGGGTTGCGTCGCCTGCCATGGTTTCCGGGCAGCGCTGGACGAACCACGTCCCGCACAGCAACCCGATCCTGCCAAAGGCACCGATGACGATCCCGACGAGCCCGCTGTTGAAAATGTTTCAACCGCTCGCTGTCCGCAGTTCCGGTCGCATGCCCGATCTGAAATTGACTCCCGCCGAGTCGGCCGCGATCGCCGACTATCTGATGGGTGATCAGCCGGCACAGACGCTGGCCCTCACTCCCGAAGAACCGCTGGTCGCCGCCGGCAAGAGGTATTTTCAAGAATTGAATTGCGCCGCCTGTCATCCCTTTCCCGGGATGGTCGCGGCCCCCCATGTGCCGATGCCGACCGGTTCTACTCCCACGACCGGCTGCTTGTCCAGCGTCGCCGGTCGATATCCCCGCTTTACACTCGAGCCGGCTCAGGTCCAGGCGATTCGCGCCGCCCTCCGAGCCGATCGTCCGGTTGACAATGACCAGACCGTGATCGCGAAATCGCTGACGGCGTTTCGCTGTATCGCGTGTCATATTCGAGACGACTTCGGCGGCGTGCCCGAGGAGTACAGTCCGTTCTTCACAACAAGTGAAAAGAACCTGGGGGAGGATGGACGAATTCCCCCGCCCCTAACACTGCTGGGGGCGAAACTGCGACCCGAGTGGCTGAAGAAAGTGCTGTTTGACGGCGAAAGCGTGCGCCCCTACATGGCGACCCGCATGCCGCAATATGGCACTGCTAACCTCGGCCACCTCCCTCCGATCTTCGCGCGGGTCGACATCTTGAATGGTGTGGAGATGAAGATCCCCAGTCCCGAGAGCAGTTCGGAAGCCGATCGTCAGCGCGAGAGGCTGCTGCGGAAGGGGGGGCAAGAGTTGCTCGGCGACAAGGGGGTGTATTGCGTCGCCTGTCACAACTTCAACGGGAAGCCCGCGCCGGTCAACAAGGGGATCGACCTGATGACCACATACCAGCGACTTCAGCCCGGTTGGTTCAACAGCTTCGTTCGCAATCCCGGGGCGTTTCGACCGCGGATCATCATGCCGTACTCGTGGGCGAACGGCGTCGCGGCCCACAAGACGATTCTCGACGGAAACACCGACCAGCAGATCGAGGCGATCTGGTATTACCTGTCGCTCGGAACGTCGGCCGCCGATCCGTCAGGAATCCGCTGGAGCAACACCAAGCTCACTGTGGGGGAGGCCGCCCGGACGCACCGGGGGCGCAGTCGGGTGGCGGGCTATCGGGGGATCGCGGTCGGGTTGCCCGAGAAACTGAGTTACGCGTTCAACGCCGAGACCGGAACACTGTCGGCGATCTGGCAAGGGGATTTTATTGGAGTCGACTGGAACGGTCAGGGATCGGGTGGGTTCAATCCGGCCAGTGAGCCGATCACGTTGGCGCAGGATGTCTCGTTCGCTCAGTTGGCCGACGACGACACTCCGTGGCCTTTGTTGCCGATCATGACAAAAGACGCGCGGGTCAATCCGAATCCGTTGTATCCCAAGAATGTGGGGTACCAGTTTCGGGGATACCATTTGAGAGAGAATTCCATTCCGACGTTTCTGTATCGCAGTGGCACGATTGAAATCGAAGATCGGTCGACAGCGGCAGGGACCGTAGAGCGGCGCGTCTTGCGACGTGTTCTTCAACTTGAGTCCCCCGAGCTACAGACGGTCTGGTTTCGAGCGCTGACCGGCGAAATCCGCCAGGAGTCGGATGGGGGCTTTGTGAGTGGTCGACTGCGACTGACAATTCCTCCTGTCGAGACAAAACTGCGACCGCTGCCGGAGGAACCCAAGCAATCGGAATTGCTGCTGCGGCTGCGAATTCCCCAGGGACAAACGAAACTGGAGCTGCGCTATGAACCGATTCCCAAGTAACGCCGCCAGGTTCTGGTCCGGTCTCTGTCCGTTGTTCCTGCTACTGGTCGCCAGCGTGGGATGGGGGACGTTGCGTGCCGAGGAGGTGGGTGATCGCTGGGGAACGGAAGAACGCGAGCGGGAATACTATCCGATCGTGAACATTCCGCTACCGGCCGACACCGTCATTGAAGCGGGAGCGTTTGCGATACTGCCCGACCGTGTGGTGGCGGTGGGAACCCGGCATGGCGAGATCTACCTCGTGGAGAGGATCGACGAGCCCAAACCCTCGCCGAAATTTCACCTGTTCGCGACCGGAATGGACGAGATCTTCGGGCTGGAGTGGAAAGACGGCGCGTTTTATGTGACCCAAAGTTGCGAGCTGACGCGAGTCAGCGATTCCGACCACGACGGGGTCGCCGACCGGTTTGAAACGATCTCAGACGACTGGGGTTACGCCAATTACCACGAGTACGCGTTCGGTTCCAAATTCGACGCCGAGGGGAATCAGTTCGTCACCTTGGGACTGTCGGAATCGTACAACTCCTGGGCGCTGAATCGGGGGTTCATCATGAAGGTCGCCCCCGATGGAAGGACGACCGCGTATGCCAGCGGACTGCGGAGTCCCGCCGGCATCGGTCTGGACGAGCATGGTGCGCTGTTTTATGTCGAATCGCAGGGGCCGTGGAATTGTTCGTGCAGCCTGAAAGCGGTCTCGCCCGGCAGCTTTCACGGTCACCCCGCCAGTTTCGAATGGTACAAATACGCCCCCGAACTTGGACCGGTCCCGCTGACACCGAAGTCTGGAGGCCGCATCGCGAGTGAAAAGAAACGAGTGAAGCAACTGGTTCCGTACGCGATCGTGTTTCCGTACATTCGCATGGGACGGTCGATCACTGCGTTCAGCGTCAACCGGACGGAGGGGCGATTCGGCCCGTTTGAGAATCAGATGTTTCTGGGGGATTTCACCCTCTCGATCCTCATGCGAGCGACGACGGAACAGGTGAACGGCGTGTGGCAGGGAGCGTGTTACCCATTCCGTGAAGGGCTTTCCACCGGCATTCTCAATGTCGAATTCACTCCGCAGGGGAAGTTGCTGTGTGGCGGAACGAATCGTGGGTGGCCCGTTCGGGGCATCAAGCCGTTCGCGCTGGAACGCCTTGAATGGAGCGGCAAGATGCCGTTTGAGATCAACCGCATCACGATTCGTCCGACCGGATTCCACATCACATTTACCAAGCCAGTGGAGCCTGCGACTGGTACTTCGCCCGACTCGTACACGATTTCGGCGTTCACACATCCCTACCATGGTGGGTACGGCGGCCCGGAAGTCGATCGCTTTCACGCGAAAGTGAAATCGGTCGCGCTCGCCGACGACGGACTGTCGGCTCAAATCACCCTCGACAAACTCGTGGAGGGATTCGTGTACGAGTTCGACTTGGTCGGTTTGAGATCCCACGACGGGGAAGAGCTGCTGCATCGCAACGCCTATTACACCGTCAATGAGATTCCGTCGCCCTAGCAAGAGCGCGACGTTCCACCACGACCTGCCATCTCCTTCGCGACGAAACTGCCCGTGCTTCCAACACAATTCAACATGGCCTCGATCACCCGAATTCTGTTCATCGCGTGGACGGTCTTCGCATTGGCGGGACAGCCGCGATCGGCGGATGCCAGGGAGCATCCGGTTCCCGAGAGTCCGCTCTGGTTGACCTTTCCCGGGGGGGAAGGCCCGGGCGCGGGGAAGCACATCGTACTCATCGCCGCCGATCAGGAATATCGCAGCGAGCATTCGATGCCGATGTTGGCGAAACTGCTGGCCAAGCATCACGGGTTTCATTGCACCGTGCTGTTCAGCTTGAACGCGAACAACGAAGTCGACCCGACGCAGAAAATCCGCTGGGAAGACAAGTCGGTCACGCACAACATTCCGGGGTTACAGCATCTGAAATCGTGCGATCTGCTGATTCTGTTCAGTCGGCTGATTTCGCTGCCGCCCGAACAATTGGGGCACATCTATGATTACCTCGATTCCGGAAAGCCGATCATCGGCATCCGGACCGCCAACCACGGATTCATTGAATTCGATTACAAAAAGGAGGGCAAGAAAATCGACTTTGGTGAAGGCGTGTTGGGTGGGTCATTCCGCAATCATCATGGTCGCTGGCAACAGGACTCGACGCGTGGCATCATCGTCGAGCGAAACAGGAACCATCCGATTCTCAAAGGCGTCAAAGATGTCTGGGGGACGTCCGACGTTTATCGCACCTATCCCGAGGGGGGACATCTTCCCGAAGAATGCGTGCCGCTGTTGGAGGGTCAGCCGCTGGTGGGACGCAAGCCCGACGATGCTCCGAATCGGGAATTGATTCCACTGCCGATCGCCTGGGTGAAGAACTGGATAGGCAACACGGGGAAGACCGCGCGGGTCTTTCACGTCACGATGGGGAGCGCGCAGGACTTTCAAAGCGAGGGTCTCCGCCGACTGACCGTGAACGCGGCGTACTGGTCCCTGGGGATGGAGGCCGACATTGAGGAAGAATCGTGCATGGAGATTGTCGGAAAATACAACCCACCCGACAGCGGCTTCGCTTACAAGGAACTTAGCATCGTGCCACACAAGCCGAGTTTTTTCCAATAGTGACTCGTGGAGCATAAAGAAAACAGGCGATGGTGAAATTCACCATCGCCTGCGGACGATCACGAATCGCGGAGGGTAGCCGCGTGATTTAGAACGCTTCGAACAGGTCTGCGGGGACCAGGTCGAGTTCGTTCGAGTCGAGTTGTGGTACCGATTCGATCACCGTGGCGGGTTCCGGGTTGACGTCGGTCGGCAATTCAGGAGCCGCCGGCGACTCTTCGATGACCACGGGCAACTCCGCCTCTCCGATGGGAGGCAGCGGAATGGAATCGGTCAGCGACAGTTCCGGGATGACCGCCGACGGAGCGTCGATCTCAGGAGCGAATTCCGGGGCGGGGACCGTGACCATCGGTGGTTCGCAACCGATCGCAATGTCCCCTGCGAACGTCGGGTCGACCGAGTCGATAATGGGAAGCTCCAGAACCAAATCAGTCGCAGCGTCGATTCCCGCGTTGTCGATCGAATTGATCGCCGACTCGGGTGACTCAAACGTGGGGATCTCGTCCACAATCGCTGGCGATTCTTCCACGACGACAGGGGCTTCTTCGGTAACGACCGGTTCCACCGCAGCCGGCAGTTCGACGGCGGGAGTGTCGATCACTTCGGGAAGAGACGCTTCGATTGTGACGGGAACTTCCTCAGCAACGGCGGGAGTCTCTTCAACAACCGCTGGCGTTTCTTCCACGACGGCGGGGGCTTCTTCGACAAAGAT
>JAPLOC010000341.1 GCA_026692825.1 Planctomycetota bacterium
GAGCGCGGCTCCAGGTCAACCTCTGGTTTTCCGATGACAACGGAGTCTCGACTGTTGGGATTGCGCTTACCGCACGGACGACAGCGGATCCCAGCCCGCCATCGACGCTCCGGGAGCCAGCACAAAAATCTCAACTCGGCGGTTTTGTGAACGGGCGTTTTCTGACTTCGCCGCGACCCGGGGCTGATGCGGTCCGTAGCCGGCGACTCCCATACGGTTCGGCTTCACGCCGTTCCCCGTCAACGCGTGCGTGACGGTGATCGCCCGGTGAGCCGACAGATACCAGTTGTCGGGATGTTTCGCTCGAGTATTCGCCTTCGCGACCCGGGTGTCATCGGTGTGCCCGACGACCAGAATGTTGAGTTGGGACGAGTCGCCCGCGTTCAGAATCTTGGCGAATTCGTTGAGAAGTTGTTTCGCCTTGGGACTGAGTTCATCGCTCCCCGAAGCGAACAGCAAGTCTTCCCGAATTTTGCTCACGCCAGTCTGGGGATCGAATTCGAAACCAGGAAATCGGCGGGCGAGATCCTCAAAATTGCGACTGGCCTCGTCGGTCAACGGACTCGACCGCATCTTGGCGAAACGATTCCGTTCCCCCATCAGGTTTTCCAGCCGCGCACGCATGTTGTCCCCGTTCGCCGCCATCTCGGCCAACTGCTGGTCCTTGTCGGTCATCTGGGCCATGAGCTGTTGCCGCTCGGCCAGCAGAGACCGGTTCTGGTCGTAGAGCTGACGGGCGCGGGCCTGCGCCTGGTTGAGCTGATAGCGCGGGACCGAATTGCAACCTGTCTGGGGCAGGAGGCAAAACCCTAGCGCGGCGAAAATGAGCGCACGAACGGCGGCTGGCATGAAGAGACTCCTGAACAGCAGAGAAGTCGAACGAAACCGTCGCGCGGCGGGCAGCCGACTCGCTTCACAGTCGCCAGGCGATGGTGAAGACGGGAAGGCCCGCGTGAACAGGGCCGATGCGAATCTCTCGAGGAAGCCGTTACGAAGTGAAGACGGAGGGGGGAAACGCGGGAAGTGCAGACGGAGGAAGTGAGATCAGCGAGGAGTGAGACGCCAGCGGAACCCGGGGATTTGGGATCGCTTTGCGTCCGTGGAGGCGGGTTTCTACCAACTTGAGAAAATCCTGCCAAGACCGATTGGAATCTCAAAATCAGTGAATTTCGATTTCCACTCAAGTTTTTCCGGGGCGGGTCGTTGCCGAAAAAACTGCCGTTTGTCGATTTCACGTCGATCCCTACAATCCCGCCCGCCGTGTCACGTCACCCCGCGAAGGATCGCAATGTCGTTGGTCGTCGAACAGTTGCAGCGCCGCTACGCCCAGGTCTGGGCGCTCCGCGACGTCTCGTTCGATGTCCCTCAAGGGCAGATCGTCGGGCTGATTGGTCCTAACGGCGCGGGGAAGACCACGTTGCTGCGGATTTTGTCCACGTTCCTCAGCCCGACCGCCGGGCGGGTCTGTGTTGGCGGGTTCGATGTCGCGGCCGATCCCAACCACGTGCGTGAGCGGCTGGGCTATCTTCCCGAACAACTTCCCTCAGACTCGGTCTTGCGCGTCGGGGAATACCTCGACTTTCGTGCGCGGCTGAAACGAATCGACCGACGTCGGCGTTTGGTTGAAGTCGATCGCTGTCTGGCATTGTGTGACCTGAAGGAATCGCGGCATCGGTTGCTCAACCAGTTGTCACAAGGATTTCGACGCCGGGTTGGTCTGGCGGATGCGTTGCTGGGGAATCCCCCCGTACTGCTGCTCGACGAACCGACCATCGGACTCGATCCCGTGCAGGTCCGCAGGACTCGGGAACTTCTCGCAGAATTGGCGGGACTGACCACAGTCTTGGTGTCGACGCATTTGCTCGCCGAGGCGGAATTGCTGTGTGAGCGGGCGCTGGTCTTGTTGCGCGGCCAACTTGTGTCCGATGTCTTGATTTCCGACCTCCAGTCCCAAGAGGAGATCGAACTCGAACTCGCCGCGCCTGCGGACGTGGTTGGCACGTTTCTGCGGACGATTGCCGGCGTGACTTCAGTTGAGGCCAGCTCGGCGACCGCGTCAACAAGTCGCTGGATCTTACGACTCACACCGGGAACTCCCCGGGAGGCAATTGCCAGTGCGTGTCAGTCACAAGGTTTCGGGCTACGGGAATTTAGGGGGCGCGAAAGCACTCTGGAGGAACATTTGTTGAAATTGATCCTCCATCGGTCGCGGGAGGCCGCCTGATGTTTACGACCGTCACGACGATCTGGTCTCGGGAAATGCGCGGGTTCTTTACCCGCCCCGGGGGCTGGCTGATTCTGTTGGCGGCCACCGTGCCAGCGGCCGTTGCCGCTGGCTGGATGGCGACTCTCGTTGCCCGCGGTGGATTGGCGCTGCGTGCCGACGAAGATCCCGTCAGTCAATTCCTGGGCCCCAATATCTTTCTGATGGGAACCCTTTTGTGGCTGGCCCCACTGCTGACGATGAACGCGATCGCCGATGACCGCCGTCGGGGAACCTGGGAACTGCTCGTGACCTCCTCCGCGAGCGCGATGGAGATTGTCGTCGGAAAATTTCTCGCTGCGTGGACACTGATCTCGGTCTGCCTCATTCCCTGGCCGCTGTTTCTCAGTGCGCTGCGGGTTTGGAATGGCAAATCGCGGGAGATGGCCGGTTGGATCCCCTGGTTTGACGGCCCCGGGATCTCCTTTGACGCTGGCCTGTTTTGGGGTGGTGTGATTGGCCTGCTCGTGATTGCAGGCACAATTGCTGCTTTGGGGACATTGACGTCGGCGATCGCGCGACGACCACTCTTCGCAGGTTTCGCAACGGCCACTGTTCTCGCCCTGCTGCTGGCGACGAGCTTGCTTCCCAGGGTACTCGACCAATGGCGTGTTCCCGCCGACCGGTATGACTGGATCCAAGCGGTGGCGGTCTGGGGGCACCTGGCGGAATTCAGCCGCGGAATCATCCCGGTGTCGCGTGTGATCGGGCATCTGTCCGCCAGTGTCATTCTGGTCTGGTCCGCAGGCCAACTTTGCCGCCGGGCGGATGGGTGACACGATGAGCCTGGCGATTGATCCCATCACTGCGACCCCATTGCCGCGCGGAGCCTCCATCGGGTATCGGCGCGGTGTGGTCAGGCGTCTTCGTTCACTCGTCTGGCTGACAGCGATACTTGGATGTCTTCAATTGTTCGGTGCGCTGCTTCCCCGGGGAATCGACCTGACCGCGACGCGGTCGCAATCGCTCGCACCGCAGACCGTGGCGGTGCTGCGACGGCTTGAACAAGCGGTCGAGATCACGGTGGTTGCGCCAACCCGACCGCGTACTGTGGGGGAACAGGCGTTCGCGCATGCGCTCGGGCCGTTTCGCGATCTGGTGGAGCGCTGCCGGCGCGAGTCGCCCCGAATCGTGTGGCGTTCGCTGGATCCCGAGATTGACCTGGCGGCACGCCGTCTGGCGGAAGAGTTTCACGATTTGTCAGTTCCCGGAGTGGTCATCACTACCGAAATCGACGGGGTCCGGCGACACGAGACGTTGCATGTTCGAGATCTGGCCGAAATTGGGTTGACACGTGGCAGGCAACCAATTCTGGAGTTTTTTGGAGAACAATCTCTGACGGCAGCCCTCAGCCGGCTGATTGGGGGTGTCGAATCGATGCAGGTGTATTGTCTGACCGGCCACGGTGAATTGGCGATTGAGGATGACGCGGTCGAGAGCCGCCAGGGCATGGGACTCATGGCGAGCCGGCTGCGTGCCAACGGCTGCCGGGTCGAATCGCTCGATCTGGGAATCGCATCCCGAATCCCCGCCGACGCCGATCTGGTGATCGTCGCGGGAGCCTTGGGGGAAATCCCGTCCGTCGAGGTTGAAAAGCTTCGTCTCTATTTCAGTCAGGGGGGACGAGGGCTGATTCTGATGGAGTCGGCGCATTCGGATCACAAGTCCGACAATGACGAGAGTCTGTCCGGCCTGCTGTCAGAACACGGAGTCACTGCGGGGCACGATCGACTCGTGACGGCCGGGTTCACGGGAGAAATCGAACTTGCTTCCCCCGTGATGCCAGCCCAGTCTGACCACGCGCTGGTTCGATCGCTCCCGCTGACGCCACTGGTCCTGCATGACGCCCGCAGTGTGCGAACGCGGGTTGGGGTGGAACCGCTGTCCACGGAATCAATTCCGCTGTTGGTCTCTTTCGCAGCACCCCGGGCGTGGAGCGAGACCGATTTTTCGTCGCTCGAAGCGACATTCGATCCCGATAGCGATCTCCCCGGCCCGGTCGCCGTCGCGTGCGCCGTCGAGCGACATCAGGGAGATTTGCGCGAACCGGTTTTGGTGGTGGTCGGTGACGCCGAGTTTGTCTGCAATCGGAATCTCACGGCTCCCTCCGGGCGCAACGGAGCGAACTTTGTTTTCGCGGCCTTGCATTGGCTGCACGGTCGCAAGCAGAGCTTCGCCGACATTCCTGCGACTCGCAGAGAACCGTACACCCTGACTGGCACCGCGGCCGAACTTCAGAGGTCGGTCTGGGGGACAGCGTTCTTCGTTTGCGCGGCGCTGCTGGTGGGAGTGGCGACCACGGCGGCTCAGCGGAGAGCGTAGCGGAAGGGTTTCCGGGGAACTGGTATCTTCGCGCGTCGCGGGGACCTATGCGTATCCGCCAACCAAACGACGTGAAGAGACAAACTCCGACGCGCTACGAGGGCGAACGTCTTCATGTGCCGCCAGTGTGCGTACAACCGCCAAGAACCGCCCTCTGGGCAGCGCTCTGCACCCAACGTAACCAGATTATCGAATGGAAGCCGACGTCGTGGACACCCCGAACACGCGTTGGGTAAGATCCGCGTCAGAAACGGGCGACGAAATTGGACGAGAAACGAGGCCGTCGAATGTCTGACGACTGGATCGTGTTGGTTCCCGAAGATCCCTATTTCGTTCCCGACCTGGTGCGGCAGTCTGCGGCCCGCAACCGGCTCGCCGCCTTGGTGCCGGCGGCGGATGAAATTGTAGTCACCGTGAGCGACGTGGTTCAGTTCTTCGACTGCGGCTCGAATTTCGAACAGGTTTTCTGTCCGTCGTGTCTGTCAGAGCTACCCAGACGCTGGTGGGAGGGATGCATGGGTGAGGACTCGACCGATGGATTCCGGTTGGACTCTTACCGACTCCCTTGCTGTGGCAATAAGTGCCCGCTGCACCAACTTGTCTACGATTGGCCCCAGGCATTCGGTCGATTCTCACTCGAGGCGATGAACCCCGATGTAGGACGTCTGCACGACAATGACCGGCGTGTCTTGGAAGAGGTACTGGGAACCAAGCTGCTGGTGGTCTATCAGCATGTGTGAAAGGCTGTGCGGCCCGTGCTTCGCCCGCCATGGCGTGGTACAATCGCACAGGAGGATAACAGGATGCCGCTGCGCGATCACTTTCGATCACCCCTTGACGACGTTCATTCCTGGGACGAACTGCATGGCATGTGGCCGGCGATGATCGTCCGGCAGTTGGTCGAGGTATTGCCCGAGCCCTATTTTGCGGCTCCGGGAGTGCATCTCGGGACACTCTACGAGGTCGATATCGGCACCTATCGAGATCTGGTGCCGGTTTCGAATGAAGGCAGCTACGAGAGAGGGGGTGTCGCGGTCGCGTCGTACGCCCCGCCAAAGCCGACATTGACGGTCGAACCGCGGTTGCCGCCCGCTCCAGGACGTCTACGAAGTGCGGATCTACGACAGTCGCCGCCACCGGCGGCTGGTGGCGGCCATTGAGATCGTCAGCCCGTCGAATAAAGACCGTCCAGAAACGCGGGCCGGTTTCGTGTCGAAAATCGCCGCCTTGCTCAAGCACGGCATTTGCGTGTCGATTGTCGATGTGGTGAGTACGCACGAATTCAATCTGTACGCGCAGTTAATGGAGTGGCTGGAAAGCGCCGACCCGGATTTAGGAATCGCCCCCCCCCCGCTGTACGCGGTGACTCTGCGTACGCGGCCGGCTGGGGGAGTCCGTTTTATGGACAATTGGTATCACCCGCTGGAGATCGGCCAACCCCTGCCGGCTCTGCCGGTTTGGCTGACCGAGACCTGGGCGGTTTCGCTCGACCTTGAATCGAGCTACGAAGAAACATGCCGCACTTTGCGGATCCGGTGACGGCATCGTTCCTACTTTTTGAGATTCTCTTCGATCGCTTTTCGCAATCGCTTTTCGAGCTTCGGGCTATCCCCCGTGTGCTGATAGAGCAGCTTCCCCTCGGTGTCGAGCAGCAAGACATGGGGAATCGAGCGGATCCCCAGATCTTCCGAGAAGTCGGATCCGTCAAACAACGTCAGGTAGTTGTATTCCTTCTCCTTCAAATACGCCTTCGCGGCGTCGACTTCCTCTTCGATATCAATCGACACTCCGATCACGACCAATCCTTTGTCCTTGAATTCGTCGTGAATCTCCTGGATACCGGGCATTGACAGTTTGCACGGCGGACACCAGCTTGCCCAGAAATCGAGGAGTACCAGCTTGCCATGGAATTCGGTCAGGGTTCGTTCCTTTCCGTCACCGTCGGTCAATGTCGCTTCGGGCAATTCGTCTCCCACCATGACCGCGGAAGTGAATTCGGTCTCGATCTCCTTCAATTCAAACCCCTTCGGGACGGCCAATTCGAACTCACCCGTCTTCACGGGGGGATTCAGTTTCATTTGCGTGAGATCGATTCGCACCACTTCGGGAGCGGTCGGCATGCCGGGAAACTGAGCCCCCTGATTTTCGATCCGACGGGGCAGTAAGTCTGACTGGGCCACAAACAGACGACGGCTGTACGCCAGATCTTTCACTTCTGCGACCGGTTCGCCGGTCGTTTCGATTTCCAATGGAATCCGGATTTCGATCACATAACACTTGGTCCCATCAATCGTCTCAGTCCCCTTGTACTGAATGACCGTATCGGCGGGACGGTTCATCCGCGACAGTTCTTCGGGTATCGAGGTTAAATCGAGCAAGGGCAACACGCGCGTGATCCCCGCGAGAGGGAGTTCCCCATCGTCAGAAGCGTATTCAAGAACCGCCTGCTGTTTTGTATTCAGGCTTCGCAGGACCTTTCCGTTGAAGGCGATTCGTAGAATCTCGTCGCCGTCGGCCTCGCCCGCAGGGGCGGCTTTCGCTCCTGCTTCGGCCGGTTTGCCTGCCGGCTTCTTCTGCTTTTCCCCAGCGGGGGCTTTGTCCGCAGGTGCCTTTTTCTCTTTGTCCTCCGCGACCTCATTGACCGTCGAAATCGTACCGTCAATCGAGAATCGCACACGTGGATCGTCGTCGTCTGCGACATCGGGAAGTCGTTGCCACACGACTTTCGCCCGGGTTTGAATGGTCTTCATCGGCAATTCCCTCGGTTCGACGGAGATCGTCGGGGCGAAAATCGCACCGGGTGGTTGTTCGGGGACTTGCGATTGGTCGAGAACCCGACTCCGATAGGTTGCCGAGTACGAGAGCGATTTCGCCTGGCTGATCACACGCAGGCTGTCGCTCAGAATCTGCTCCGGATCGGGGTCGGCGGCGCGAGTCGCACCCGACGTACCAAACAAGAACGAACAGAATGCCACAACAGCGAACACAGGAAGACGACGCATCTCGAGACTCGTCCAGGAGGGTGATGATTGCGCGTGGAGAGGAATTCCACTGTGGCGAACGCGGCGTGGAAATCTCTTCGTGATCCTACCACCCCATCGCAGGAACGTCGACAGGGCGAATAGAAACGGATCTGTCCGCCGGATTGCCCACATTCTCACGGGGACGCTAACATGGAATTGGCGACCAACGCCGTTCCGCGAACTTCGGAGTTCAACCCCATGTCCAGCCCCATCCACGTTCCTGTTTGCGCAGGTGAGTCCGCCGTCGCTCCCGGTTCGCGTCGCGAATTCCTGCAGCGGTTTGGACTCGGACTGGGGTCGCTGGCGCTCGCCGACCTGTTGCGAGCGCAGTCGGCACAGGGGGCACCCGATCTGGGGATCCTCCCGGAACTGCATCATCCCGCCCGGGCGAAACGGGTCATCTACCTGTTTCAATCAGGAGGGCCGTCGCAGCTCGATACGTTCGACTACAAGCC
>JAPLOC010000342.1 GCA_026692825.1 Planctomycetota bacterium
AAAGCGCGACTGAGATCCCGCTGGAACGCGTCTGGCGCAGTTTTCGCGACCTGTTCGGCGTCGTCTGGAGTCGGCGGGTTCAAGAGCGATTTAACGAACAGGCGCAACAGGAACGATGGAACGTTCGTATCGGTTTTAACGGTTTCGAAGACTCTGCGGGGCGACCTTGGGATGCTCACCCTCCAACGGCCGCCGACGTCGCGGCCGCCGAGACGCACCTTCGCTGGCTGTTACAGAAATTTGTCGAATCCGATTGGATTGACCGCCGGCTGAAAACTTGAAACCTCGTCAAACAACCACGGCCCGCTTTGGGACGACGATCACCTGAACGCCAACCGACACGCAGCATCCGTTCCGCGACAATCGGAACATCGCCTCCAGCGGACAGCGAAGACCGCAAATGGACATCCCACAGGCGTTTTGCGAAGATGACGGCCACTGCTCCATTTTCTCACCGCGACAACCATTCCATGAACGGCAACCCTCCCCCTGACGAAATCAGCTTCATGAACATCGACCGCACCGATTTCGCGTCGATGAGCCGCCCCGAGCAGATTCGCTATTTCGAAGTCGAGGGCTATGTCGTTCTCCCCGCGATTCTCAAGCCCGATTTCATCGCGCGGATCAAGTCGGAACTGGCGGCCGCCGAAATGGGACACACCAGCTACAGCACGGCACAAACTCGTTCCACCACACAGCCGCAATGGCTCAGTCGGGGAGTCGCCGAGCTGATTGGTTATCCCCCCATGATTGAGTTTTTGACCGCTCTACTGGGGCCAGACATTGTATTCACACGCGGCTTTTTCCAGCGCACGCTTCCTGGTTCACCCGGGATTTCACTGCATACCGACGGCCAACCGCATGGATCCAATTTGTTTGGCTTCGAAGGAAGCTGCCCGCGTCTGTTGCGGGTACTGTACTACCTCGACGAATTGACCCCGACCCGCGCGCCATTTCGATTGCTCCCCCGGTCACACCTTTCGTTTCATACCGAAGCCAGCCCTTACGTTCGATACAAATCGCATCCCGAAGAAATCACACTGACTGTCCCCGCCGGCTCCGCGGTGGTCATCCCGTCGCTCGTGCTGCATGGCAGTCATACGAACAACGACACGCAGCCGCGTGAGTTGGTGCAGTTGGGGTATCGCCCGGCCTGGGCGGGCCCGATCCAGCCGGTGGAAGAATGGGATCCCGAACTAATCGCGAGCGCCCCAGAGATCGCGAAGCCGTTTTTGAAAAGCCTGAACACCACAGGATTCCAGTGGCATCAGGAACACAAACCCGCAGGGATGAAAACTGAGGCGCCGGGAATCAATCCTAGCCGGTGGGGTCGGTAAACAAGGCCTGACCGGAACGAAGGACGGGAATCACTCGCCTCTGGGCCAGCCATCCTGGGGCCCTCGCGAGGCGAATGATCACGGCTATTGGTGGAGCCGCTACCCTCCGTGGCTTGCCTTCCATGGCTCACCGGATCCGCAACCCGGTTCAATGGGGCGGCAGACGGTGTTCGAGGCATCCTGATCGGGGCAGGATGCCTCGGTTCCTGACTGAGACCGCCGCTGGAGGCCATCCCTGGGCCAGCGCCGGACTCACTCAAACGCCATCGTCGCCAGTTCGTCAAAGCTCTGGCTGTTTTTGGCGACGAAGTCACCCCACGTGGTCGCATCCCAGACTTCCACGTGGTCGTGTACTCCCAAAATCACCACGTCTCGGGTGATCCCCGCGAACGACACCAGCCGCTCTGGAATTCGGATCCGTCCTTGGGCGTCCAGTTCAACTCGCTCGGCGTTCGCGTAGAAAAACCGCTTGTACGCCCGGACTTCCGGGCGGTTCGACATCCGACTCACGCGTCGCGACAGCCTCTCGAATCCCTTCGGAGAGTACAGCAGCAACGACTTTTCGGTTCCAGGCGCGAAGTGAAATTGAGTGAGCTCGACCTCGCCGAAGTCCTCAATGAGGCGCTTCGGAACCGCCAGACGCAGCTTGTCGTCCAGCGATCTCGGGTAGGTTCCCGTTAGGGCCATTACTCACCACTTTCTCCCACTTCGTCCCACAACGGCCCCACTTTACCATGGGTGGAAAAACAGTCAAGAACGAAACCATCGAAATCTCCCTTTTTGTCGAAATTCACGAAATCGCCGGAAAAACCGCACAAAATAAGACTCGACACAGCCTGAGATCGGGCGGATCGCAATTTTCTCCACCGGGGGTATAATCGCGGGTTCTCTCCCGGCCGGCATTGGCGGGTGTTTCCGCCCTTTGTACCGGTGGACCGCCCCGGCCTCGTGTGGTTTTTTGGCGTGTCCTCCCGGGGCACAGACTTTTTCGCCATGGTCTCCGTTCTGCTTCCTGATGGTTCCAGCAAAGATTACTCCGACGAATCGAGCCCTCTCGACGTCGCCCTGAGCATTGGCGCCCGTCTCGCCAAAGCCTGTCTGGCGGCCGTTGTGAATGGGAAGGTCGTCGACGCGCGCCGTCCGCTCGTCGAGTCCGCCGTCGCTGCCGGGACAGATCCCACGCAACCCATTTCTTTGCGACTGCTCACCGACCGCGACGCCGAGGCATTGTCGGTGATGCGGCACTCCGCCGCGCACATCATGGCACGGGCCGTGATGCGGCTTTTTCCCAACGTGGGGCTGGCGTTTGGTCCGACGCTGCCGACAGGGTTCTATTACGACTTCGACATGCCAGAGCCGATCCGGGAAGACGACTTCCCGCGAATCGAAGCCGAGATGGCGAAGATTATCGCCGAAGGGGACTCGTTCGACCGTTTCGAACTCCCCCGCGCCGAGGCGTTGAAGCTGTGCGCGGATCTCAACCAGGCGCTCAAAGTGCAGCACCTGGAGACCGGTTTGGCCGACCATGCGGAACTCAGTTTCTACCGGCAGGGTGAATTCGTCGACTTGTGCCGGGGACCGCACATTCCTGACGCCGGCCGGATCAAAGCGTTCAAACTGCTGTCGGTCGCGGGGGCGCACTTCAAGGGGGACGCCAGCGGCCGAACCCTCCAGCGGTTGTACGGCACCGCGTTTTTCAGCCAGAAGGATCTGGATGCCCATTTGAACCAGATCGAAGAGGCGAAACGCCGCGACCACCGTGTGTTGGGGAAACAGCACGCCTTGTTTCACATCAGCAACGATGTGGGACCGGGGTTGGCACTCTGGCTTCCCAAAGGGGCGGTCGTTCGGGGCACGCTGGAAGAATTCATCAAGCACGAACTGATACTTCGTGGGTACACGCCGGTCTATTCGCCTCACATCGGGCGGGTCGAAATGTACGAAACCAGCGGCCACTTTCCCTACTATCGCGATGCGCAGTTCTCCCCGATCTTCGGCCACCCGGCCGGTTCGATGGTTGACCGCTGGATCACGATGCTGGTCGCGGGGGAAATGGACGCCACGAACGAGCGAAAATTCCTGGAGTTCGCGCCGTTTCTCGAATGTCGCATTGAGGATTACCCGCTGAATGGCTCGACCGACCAGAAGCTGGCGGCACTCAAGCTGTGGCAAAGCCATCACGAACGCTATCTGTTGAAGCCGATGAACTGCCCGCATCACGTGCAGATCTACAAGTCGCAACAGCGCAGCTACCGGGAACTGCCGGTCCGACTGGCGGAGTTTGGAACCGTGTATCGACACGAACAGTCCGGTGAACTCAACGGCCTGTTGCGGGTGCGCGGCCTCACCCAGGACGACGCCCATCAGTTCTGCATGCCGGAACAGGTTGAGAACGAGTTCCGCGAAACGCTGCAACTGGTGCAGTTCGTCCTCAGCAGTCTGGGACTGCAGGATTATCGCGTGCAACTATCGCTGCGCGACCCGAAGAGCGACAAGTACGTGGGAAGTGAAGAGAACTGGCAGCGGGCGGAAGCGAGCCTGCGGCATGTCCTCGAGGACATGAAACTGCCGTTTGAACCGCGCGCGGGAGAAGCGGCGTTTTATGGTCCGAAGGCGGATTTCATGGTGCGCGACTGCATTGGTCGCGAATGGCAGTTGGGAACGGTCCAGCTCGACTACAACCTGCCCGAGCGGTTCAATCTCGAGTACATCGGAGCCGACAACCGTCCGCACCGCCCGGTGATGATTCACCGCGCGCCGTTCGGCAGTATGGAACGGTTTGTCGGCGTGTTGATCGAGCATTTCGCCGCCGCCTTCCCATTGTGGCTGGCCCCGGAGCAGATTCGAATTCTGCCGATCAGCGAGAAGCAGAACGAATACGCCGGTCAGGTCGAGCAGCGATTGAAGGGTCACGGGTTCCGCGTGACGACCGATCTCCGCAGTTCGAAAGTCAACGGAAAGATCCGCGACGCGCAACTCGAACTGATTCCGTACATGCTGGTGGTCGGCCAGAAAGAGGCGGAAGAGGGAACCGTGACGATTCGCGATCGCCTCGACGCCGAGCATCAGAAGACGGTTCCGGTCGCGCAGGCGATCGAAGAATTCCAGGCGGAAGTGCGGGAACGCCGCATTCGCCAGTCAAAAAAGCCGATCCAGGCGAGCGTGGCGGCTGGTGGCGAAGAGGTGGAACAGAACGCGTATTGATCGACCTGCCCTGCCGGTAAGGCGGCGACGAACAATCTTGGCCTTGAAGCCGGTGTCGAAGAGACGACGTGTTGTTTCGGCAAGGAACGAGACCGCGGGAGGAGAGATTGCTATCTCTTCCCGCGAATTCTCCAAGTTTCAAGTGAAACAATACGATCGCCGGTGAACGACCCAGCCGGGGGAGTTGATACGGATTGTGAACAGTGGCGTGCCGGCGGAGACGTACTCCACGCGGCCAAAACCGCGACCTTGCACATGAGCCAGATGGGGTCGTGGAAGAGCGGGTTGGCGGCTGGTATTGGCGACGGCCCCATCCGCGTTCGAGGCTGTCAGTTTTGTAGCGACGACGCTCTGGTTGTGGTTCCCGCGACGCGGAACAACAACCGGTTGTGGCAAACACGCGATCGGATCGTCTCGAGCGACAGGCCCCCTACCCTGCTGGTTGTCCGCAGATGACCCGCTGCTCTGGCGTCGCACGTCGGTACCGCGTGATGCGGCGTGGTGGGAGCGTGTCAATGAGCCGCTCTCGAGCGGCGACTTGCAGCGATTGCGTCCTTCGGTGCAGCGTGGTCGACCGTTCGGCAACGACGACTGGACGCGCCTTACCGCCCGGGCTTTGGGTCTGGAATTCTTTTCTGGAGAGGAACCTGATATTTGTTTCAGCGGCCTGCGTTTCCATTTGCCGTGGTTGGCCGGATCTCCACATGCCACGCACGCCAAGCCAACTGAGCCGCGACCCCATTTCCCACATCCTCTGTTTCGCTGTACAACAAAGTCCGAATGCCGAGCGAATATCAACTTCCCGTCGCGCATGGTATTCTAGTTTCTTAGAAAAGATTGACTCAATCGCCAATCCTCGCAGGCCCCAGTTGCCCGACGTCAAACGCTTACTCACCGCGTTGGAACAGGGCGACCCCAGCGCCGCCGAGGGATTGCTTCCACTGGTTTACAATGAACTTCGAAACTTGGCTGCTCAAAAACTCGCCCGCGAGCCCTCTGGGCAGACGCTCCAGGCCACGGCACTGGTCCACGACGCCTACCTGAGGCTGGTCGGAGAGGGCGCTGAGCGGCACTGGAACGGGCGGGGTCATTTCTTCGCGGCAGCGGCCACCGCCATGCGCCGAATCCTGATCGAACGCGCCCGTTCGAAACGACGCCAGATCCACGGCGGCGGCCGGCAGCGTCAGGAATTCGATTCCGAGATTGTCGCCTCGATCGCTCCGCACGACGACCTGCTCGCGCTCGACGCGGCGCTCGTCAAGCTCGCCGGGCGCGATCCGCTCAAGGCCCGGTTGATCGAACTGCGGTACTTCGCGGGTCTGACCGGCGAAGAGGCGGCGGAAATTCTCGGCATCTCCGCCAAGACCGTCGACCGCTACTTGGTCTACGCCAGGGCTTGGCTCCGCCGTGAAATGGAAGGGGGAAGTCCGAACGAGAAATCTGAAGTTTAGCGCGACAGCGCATTGGTGAAGACGAGTCGCGAGCCCCCCCGCGGCCTGCTTCGCCAGCATCCGCGCCATCTGTGATTTTGCGACGAGTGGAGACGTCGCCCGAAACAATCGACACGAAGATATTGCCGCGACTCGTCGGACAGGGTTGTTCGAAACAACGCGTCCATCTCCTCGGCCTGAGGCAAAGCCTCGCTAAAAAATGGGGTTGTGTTGGAGGAAAGACTTCAACCCCCATACATCCCCTTTCGCGGTACTTTTGCGGATTCGACGTGCGACCATGAACGAAGAAACGCTCTTTCAGGAAGCCCTGTCTCGATCTCCCGAGGAGCGCGCCGCGTTCCTGAAACAGGCTTGCGCCGGTCGACCGGAACAACGCGCCAACGTCGAGCGGCTGCTGGCGGCGCACGAACTGCCGGACCACATTCTCGACCACCCCCCGGTCGAATCGACTCTGGTTGTCCAGCCGGCGACCGACCCGATGCGCGCGGACGATTCGTGCGGGAACCTCGGCGATGCAACCGAGTTCGTCCAGTCTCCTTATGCGAGCAGTGCGCACGCGACCGTCGACGGCACCCCCTGCGACGCCTTGCCGCGGGCCGCCGTCGTTCACTACTTCGGCGATTACGAGATTCAGAAAGAACTCGGCCGCGGCGGCATGGGGGTCGTCTACAAAGCCCGGCAGGTGAGCCTCAACCGGTCGGTCGCGCTCAAGATGATCAAAGCGGGCCTGTTGGCCGACAACGACGAGCTGCGCCGCTTTCAGAACGAGGCCGAGGCGGTGGCGCTCCTGAATCACCCCGGAGTCGTCGCGATCTACGAAGTCGGCACCCACGAAGGTCAGCGCTTCTTCACAATGAAGCTGATCGAAGGGGGCAACCTCGCCGACAAGATCGCCCACTTCAAGGAGAACCCCAAGGCAGTCGCCGCGCTTGTCGCCGAGACCGCCGACGCGGTCCATCACGCCCACCTGCGGGGAATCCTGCATCGCGATCTCAAGCCGGCGAACATCCTGGTCGACCTCGCAGGGCATCCGCATGTCACCGACTTCGGTCTGGCGAAGCGGGTCGAAGGGGATTCGGAGTTGACCCAAAGCGGCGCGATTCTGGGAACGCCCGCCTATATGAGTCCCGAACAGGCGTCCGGGCGTCGCGGCGCGATCACCACGGCGACCGACGTCTACGGTCTGGGGGCGATTCTCTATGCGTTGCTCACTGGCCAGGCTCCGTTCGTCGGAGACAGCATGATCGAAACGCTCGACGCCGTGCGGACGCAGCCACCGAAACCGCCGACGAAGCTGAATGGGAAAGTTCCCCGCGACTTGGAACTGATTTGCCTGAAGTGTCTGGAGAAGAATCCCGCCACGCGGTATCCCACGGTTGCGGCGCTGGCCGACGACTTGCGGCACTTCACGGTCGGCGAGCCGGTGAGTGTGCGGGCGGCGGGAGTGGTGGAACGCATTGCGAAGTGGGCGAGCCGGAAACCGACTCTGGCCGCCGCGTACGCGCTGGGATTGCTGGCGGCGCTCTTGGGCGGATTGGGGGGCTTCGCCGTCTATCTGTGGCTCGACGCAGCGGCATCGGGAAGAATAGCCGAGACTGCTTTGCATGTTGCTTCCTTCAAGGAAGGAGTCGCAAAAGCGGCAAAAATCGACGCAGAGACGGCTCGCAAAGAGGCTGACCGTGACAAGAGTTCCGCAGTGCAAGCCAAGTCACAGGCCGAGACGGCCCGCAATGACGCCGAACTTCAAAGGGAAAAGGTCGCGAATCTTGAGTACGGTCGCACCATCCAGCTCGCACACCAGGAGTGGCGCGAGAACAACGTGCCGGCGACTCTCGAAATCCTGCAGCGGACACGAAGCGATCTTCGGGGATGGGAGTGGTATTACGTTTCCAATCTCTGTCACTTGGAACTGATGACGCTTCAGGGCAACGGTGCCGAGGTGAAAGAAGCCTTGTTCAGCCCCGATGGCACCCGAATCGTGACAGTCAGTTTCGACGGGACTGCCAAGGTCTGGAACGCGGACTCGGGCCACGAGGTGTTCACATTGGGACGCAACGGACAACGCATCAAATCCGTTTCGCTCAGCCGAGATGGATCGCGATTGGTCACCTTAAACTCGGATGGTTCGGCAACGATCTGGAATGCAGCGACCGGCACCCAGATGGAGTCCTTGGCAGGAAGTTCTCAAAATGGAGTGAATTCAGTCTCGTTCAGTGGTGACGGCGCACGGATTGTCGCCACCCAAGACCACACCGCAATCGTCTGGGACGTTGAATCCGGGGAGCAGATCCTGACGCTTGAGGGTCACGGCGCTGAAGTTTTGAACGTGGCGTTCAATTCGGATCGATCGAAGATTGTCACCGCAAGTGTCGACGGCCTGGTCAACGTATGGAATGGCAGGACCGGTGAGAAACACCTCTCGCTCGCAGGACAAGCGAGCTGGGCCTGGTGCGCGCAGTTCAGTCCCGATGGATCACGCATCGTGACCGCAAGAGACGACGGAACGGCGCGCGTTTCGAACGCCGTCACTGGGGAGGAAGTCCTCAGGTTGTACGGACACGCCGGCGCGGTGTGCTGGGCTACTTACGACTCCACTGGCTCGCGTATCGCAACCGCTGGCAAGGATGGAACGGCGCGAATCTGGGACGCCGCGTACGGCACCCCGCTCCTGACCATTAGAGGACACACCGACATCGTCCACGCGGTGTCATTCAGTCCTGATGGGTCGCGCGTCGTCACCGCCAGCGCGGACGGGAGGGCCATGACCTGGAACGCAACAACCGGCACCGATGTGACGACTCTGACACGACCTACCATTCTTTCAGCGTCGTTCAGTCCGGATGGTTCGCAAATCCTACTTCCAGAAGGGTACTTGAGCGTCATTGATGCCAAGACCGGAGTCGAACTCTTCTCGGGTGAGCCGGTCAGTTTCGCGCAATTCGGCCCCGACGGCTCGCGAATCGTCACAGGAAAATTCACGGAAACGGCCAGAGTCCTGGACATGAAAAGCACGACCCCAATCTGTCTCCTCAGGGGCCATACAAATACGGTGCGGTCCGGCTCCTACAGCACAGATGGTTCGTTGATCGTCACCACGTCTGACGACTGCACTGCAAAGGTCTGGGATGCCAACAGCGGGATTGAACGATTCACCTTGAAGGGGCACGAAACCCGACTCACCGCCGCATCGTTCAATTCCGATGACTCGCGAATCGTCGTTGCCTGCGCCGACGGAACGGCGACGGTCTGGAATGTCGACAGCAGGGCGAAAACCGTCACGATGCGCGGCCATACAATGGAAATTCGTTTCGCCTCGTTCAGCCCCGACGGCTCGAGAATCGTCACCGCGAGTAACGACCGAACCGCGCGAGTCTGGGACAGCGAAACCGGAAAAGAGCGGTTGAAACTTGTAGGACACACGGGCTGGGTCAACACGGCATCGTTCAGCCCTGATGGTTCGCGAATTGTCACTGCCGGTGAAGACCACAAGGTCAAGGTCTGGTGTGCCAGCACCGGCACGGAGGTGCTGTCGCTTTCGGGGCATACGGACAAAGTGACGTCGGCATCGTTTAGCCCTAATGGGTCGCTCATCCTCAGCGCCAGTCGGGACCATACCGTGAAAATTTGGAGTGCCGGTTCGGATTACCGGGAGCTTGTTACCAGTATAAAATGAATGGACAGGTCTCCGACCGCCGCGCCGACCGATCCATTTTCGAAGCTCACAATCGACATGGTTCAAGGAAGTTGCGCACGGCCGCCGGTCGAGAACAGGTGGCATTTGGGTCGCATCGAGTCGAATCCGGAGCGCGAAGGTCAAGACGGCCTAACATGGCGG
>JAPLOC010000343.1:0-8707 GCA_026692825.1 Planctomycetota bacterium
GATCCCCCCGAGATGCGCGACAGCGTCCAGGCGGCTCTCGATTGGCTGGACCGTGAATTCCATCCCGCCCCCAACGACGGGTGGATTCTCTCCCCCGCCGACCATCCCTTGCTGGTCCCGGACCTGTTTCGGCGACTCGTCGAACGCTGGAACCCGGGGGATTGTGCGATTCTCGTCCCAGAATTCGAGGGAAAGCGGGGGCATCCGGTGTTTTTCCGTTGGACTTTGGCAGCCGAGGTGGCCCGACTTCGTGCGGATCAAGGCCTCAATGCGTTGGTTCGCTGCCATGCCGACGACGTGGTTGCGTTACCGGTCACCGATCCCGGCATTCTTGTCGATCTCGACACTCCCGCCGACTACGACCGATTGCGGACCGACCGTCAGCCGCTGGCAGCCTTGAATCCGGAGCGGGAACAGGTCTAGACTGACATTCTATGACCTCTGAACCCACGCACTCCGCAGAAATTCCGTTCCCAGACGACCTCCCGCCGGTTCGCCCCCCCTCCGTGGGGTTTATCGTGCAGTTGTTCGTCGTTCCCGGGCTGATCGTCGCCGCCATCGTAGGGATCTGGCTGCTGTTCGGACGGGTCGCGACCGCCGAACACAACTGGCGTCGGCTGGTCGTGGAATTGCAGAACCCCAATGAACACCGGCGGTGGCGCGGCGCGATGGGGCTGGCCCAGATTTTGAAAGCCGACCAGGAACTCGGGGACAAAGGTCAGCATCTATCCGAAGATCCCGAGTTTGTCTCGGTGATGACGGATCTCTTTGGGGCCGAGTTGGAGAAGAACGGACAGCGTCCTGCGGATCTGCAGTTCCAGGCTTTTCTCGCGCAGACCTTCGGGCTGCTCGATTCCCCCGATTCGGTTCTGCCGATCCTGAGCCAGGCGATGCGCCCCGGTCTCGATCGGGAGGTGCGGAAAAACGCCCTGCTGTCGATCGCGATCATGGTCGATCGGCTCAACCGTCGGAAGCAGCCGATGCCCACCGCCAAGATCACCATTGAAGTGGTTGGGGTCTCACAGGATGCCGACCCCCTGATGCGTCTGACGGCCGCCTACACGCTGGGCCTGATCGACGATGCCGACGCCAGGAACCGTTTGAAGGTGATGTTGGGAGACGAGTCGCTGGATGTTCGGGTCAACGCGGCGGTCGCGCTGGCACGCCACAACGACCGCTCGGGGCTCGCGGTTCTGCAGGATGTCCTGGCGACCGCCGGCCAGCCGTTCGGGAATCGCTATTCCGACGAATTGTCGCAATTCCTGGCGGTCAAAAACTCATTGATGGCGCTCAATCAACTGATTCCGCTCTTGATCGATTCGGAAAAGACCGAATTGCAGTCTGTTGTGAAACCAATCTCCGACTCATTTCGCGAGCCGGCAATTCGCGTCGCGGCACAGTCGACACTGCATGAACTGGCGGGAACGAAATAGCCTTCGATTGAGGTCAAGGTGCCAACGCCGGGCCGTTCAAGAACTCCACGAATTCATCCTCCGTCAACACAGGGATCTTGAGTTCCTTCGCCTTGTCGAGTTTTGAACCCGCTTTCTCTCCGGCGACGACGTAGTCGGTCTTCTTGGAAACACTCCCGGCGGGCTTTCCACCGGCATTGTGAATCAATTCGTTGATCTGATCGCGCGTGAACCGGACCAGCGATCCGGTGACGACCACGGTCTTTCCCGCGAGACGCCCGGCAGACTCGGTACGCCGCTCGACCGGCTGGCCAAAGTTTAGCCCCAACTCACGCAGTTCATTCAACAACTGCGCCACACGGGGATGGTGGAAATGAGCGTGAATCGCCTGGGCGATCACCGGTCCCACTTCTTCGACCGCGGAAAGCTGTTCAGGAGTCTGCTCGACCATCGAGTCGATCGTTCCGAAATAATCCGCGAGAATCTGCGCCGTTCGGGTTCCCACGTGGCGGATGTTCAACCCCGTCAACAACCGCCACAACGGACGGCTCTTCGACACCTCGATCCCGGACAACAGGTTGTCGATTGATTTCTCCCCCATCCGTTCGAGTTTCAGCAGATCGGCCCGTCGGTCTTTCAATCGATAGATGTCGGCGAAACTCGTGACCAGCTTCGCCTCGGTGAGCTGTTCGATCAGCTTGATTCCCAGTCCTTCGATATCCATCGCCGCCCGTGAGGCGAAGTATCGTACTCCTTCGCGCAATTGCGCCGGGCATTGCGGGTTGGGGCACCGGATGTAGACTCCCCCCACATCCTGTACCGCGGGGGTCTCACATTCGGGACAAATCATTGGGAATTCGAACTGCTGTTCGGTGCCATCCCGCAGGTGTTCTTCGACCCGAACGACATGCGGAATGATCTTGCCCGCCTTTTCCACAACCACCCAGTCACCAATCCGGACTCCCAGTCGCTCGATCTCATCGCGATTGTGCAGGCTGGCGCGTGACACTGTTGTCCCCGCGATCTCGACCGGCTGCAGATGAGCCACAGGCGTCAATGTTCCGGTCTTGCCCACCTGCACATCGATCGCCTCAATTCGGCTGACTCCTTCGTACTTTTCGAATTTGTATGCCACGACCCACCGCGGACTTTTCGCCGTGGTCCCCAACCGCTCGCGCTGCGCCAGATTGTTGACCTTGATGACAAACCCGTCGACTTCACAATCGAGTCCGGGAATTTCCTCTAACAATTCGTGGCAGTATTCAACCGCCGTCGCGATCTCTGAAACGACCTTCGAGCGGGGCGTGATAGGCACACCGAAGCTCGCGACCGCGCGGACGAACGCCAATTGCGAATCATAGGGTGGCCCCGAAATCGCTCCCGCGCTATGGGCGTAGAACCGCAGTTTGCGGGCGGCGCACATCTGGGGGTCGAGCAGCTTGAGCGCCCCCGCCGCCGCATTGCGGGGATTGGCAAACGGAGTCTCCCCCGCTTCCGCCTGCTTCGCCCGCAAATGGGCGAAGTCGGCGTTGCTGATATACGTCTCGCCCCGGATTTCCAGAAGTTCGGGGGGATTCTTCGCACGCAGCCGCAGGGGAATTCCCAGAATCGTGCGGGCGTTGTGAGTCACATCGTCCCCCTGCCGCCCGTCGCCCCGGGTGATTCCCCGCACCAGCGAGCCGTTTTCGTAAATCAGAGACAGTGCGACTCCGTCGATTTTGTACTCACAGAAGTACTCGACCGCCTCGCCTGGTTCCAGCAGTTTTCGCAATCGTTTGTCAAACTCCAGAACGCCCGCCTCGTCGTATTCGTTATCAATCGAGAGCATCGGAACCCGATGCGGCACGGTGACAAATCCCTCGACCGGACTCCCCCCAACTTTCTGGCTCGGGCTGTCGGGTGTCGCGAATTCAGGATTCGCCCGTTCGAGTTCGATCAGCCGCTTCAGCAGCCGGTCGTATTCGAGATCGGAGATCTCGGCCGCCCCGTCCACATAGTACAGCGCATTGTGACGTTCGATTTCCGACCGCAGCCGCTCAATTTCCGCCTTCGGTGACTCGCTCATGATTGTCGGTGCCGCTTTGATCCGAATTTGCAGTGGGGTGGGTTTCCGACGCCGAGATGGGTTGTGGCCGATCGAAACAGAGCCCGGCAACTCCCGCAATCAGTGTGGCGACCACTTCCGACGCGATCAATGGCAAAGCGTTCGTTTCGAGCCAGCGCGTGAACGGAGTCGCCGGTTCCACCCACGGCAGGACCAGCATGGTCAGCGTGGTGACGCAGAACAACATGCCGGAAACGGCCGCCAGCAGAAACAGCGGATGGACGCGAGAACGGCTCGGAGACATGACAACGATCCAATGTCCAGTCGACAAGAAAACAAGTGATTCGATCGGTTCGAACGAGTTCACGAACCACGAACTGGATCTTGGACAAGTTCTTATGTGGCGGGGAAGAACTCGTCGATTCGCCGCAGGATTTCGTCCGGTTCCGCCATCCGCCCCGCCCCCTGAACGCCGCAACTGAGCCAGCCGACCCCAGGCTCGACAATGTGGACGCCGTCGTCCCGCAACTGCTTCACGTTGCGTTGAACGGCCGGCTTGGCCCACATCTCACAATTCATCGCCGGCGCGACCAGAACTGGCCCGGTGAAAGCCAGGTAGAGAGTCGACAGTAGATCGTCGGCCATTCCGTGAGCGAATCTTGCCAAGGTCCCCGCAGTCGCCGGCGCGACGACCAGCAGCGAAGCCCGTCGCGCCAATCCGATATGCTCGCCCCGAGAATGTTCGCGCGGCTGAAACCGCCGGGTGTGTACCGGGCGGTTCGTCAACGCCTCGAACGTGGTTTCGCCCATGAACTTCAAAGCGGCGCGGGTCATCACCACGGAGACACTCGCCCCCCCCTGAACAAGCCGGCTGCAAAGTTCAGCCGACTTGTAGGCGGCAATCCCGCCGGTGACACCCAGCAATATTTCGCGAGTGGCCATGGGGCTGCATCACCAGGGGATTTCGCGGTCCTAGCGAACGTCGTCGAGCGAAGGGCCGGCGTCGTTCGGATCGTCCGAAGCGACCTGGCCATCGACCACCAGCCGACCCGCCAGATCCAGATAGATTTTGTCCTGAATGATCTCCTGGATGACGGTTTCCATGAGATTCTGGGTGTTGGCGTTGTTGTCGAGCAACGGGCGCACCCCGCCCCGATTGAGCTGGACCATCCGCTTCTGGATCAGCGTCGAGAGTTTGAAACGTCCCCCGACTTTGTTGACGATTTGCTCTTCCTTCAGTTCTTCAATCATGGTTTTCTTTCTCCCAGGCCTGAATGTGACCGATCATCTCTGCGACCGCCCGGTCCAAATCGTCGTTGACGACCTGATGGCGATACGCCTTCGCTTGTGCCAACTCCCGACGCGCGGTTTCGAGCCGGCTTTGAATCACCGCGTCCGATTCCGTTCCCCGAGCCCGCAGTCGTCTTTCGTACTCGCCATCGTCGGCGGTTTTCACGAAAATCGTCAGCGCCCGCGGACAGTGTTCGATTACTTGCCGGGCTCCCTGGACGTCAATCTCCAGCAGCGCACAGCCTCCCGACTCGCGCGCACGAGTCACTTCCGACTTCAGCGTCCCGTACCAGTTCCCCGACGAATGCACCTCGGCACATTCCAGGAATTCCTCCCGCGCGCGACGGCTGGCGAACTCCTCTTTCGAGAGAAAGTAGTAGTGGTCTCCCTCGACCTCGTGGGGACGCGCAGGACGGGTTGTCGCCGAAACTGACTTAATCAGTTTCACGGGACATTTCTCAATCAGGTGCTGCACGATCGTCGTTTTGCCCGACCCGCTGGGGCCGGAGAGAACGACAAACCGCATGCTGGTAAACTCCGCTTGCGACGTCATTCTACGTTCTGCAGCACTTCCCGAATCTTCTCAACCGCCGCCTTCATCTCGACCACACACCGCGCGATGTCGACATGGTTCGCTTTCGAGCCAATCGTGTTCGTCTCGCGGAACATTTCCTGGCTCAGAAAATCCAACTTGCGCCCCGTGGAAGATGGCTCGGCCAGAAATGTGCCGAACTGCTTCAAATGGGAGCGGAGTCGCATGATCTCTTCATTGATGTCGCCCCGGTCGGCGAAAATCGCCACGTCCCGGATCAAATCGGTCTCGGCGACCGTCGCGCCCGAGTCGGCAAGCGACTGACGGACCCGCTCCAGCAGTTTGTTGCGAAAGTCGGCGACCGACTGCGGAGCGAACTGTTCAACTTTGTCGAGCTGGTACCCGATGATGTCGATGTTGCGTTCGAGTTCCGTGGCCATCGCGGCTCCTTCCTCGGCCCGATACCCCTGGAACTTCTTTAACGCCACGTCGAACAGGTCGAGCGCCAACTGAGATTCCGACGGGATCGCCTCCTGCGGACCCCGATGCTCCTCCACGACTCCGTCGAGAACCAGCAGTTGTCCGATGTCGGTGGGGGGATTCGCGTGCAGTTCTCGCGCCGTCTGCTGGACCTGAGCCCAATAGCTCGCCAGCGCGACGACGTTCAGCTTGAAATCCTCAGGTCGAGGTACCCGATCGATCCGGATTGCCACGGTGATCGTGCCGCGCGTGACCTGCAGTCGCATTCGACGCTCGAATTCGACCTCCAGGGGAGCCAGCCAGTCGGGATACTTGCCGACAATCTTCAAGTACCGATTATTGACAGCGCGCACTTCGACAACGGCGGATAAAGCCGCATCGTGATGGCGCGCGTCGCCATATCCCGTCATGCTCATCAGCACGGCTGACCCCGGGTTACTGGTCTGTTTTGGCTTCGTCCGACTTGGGATCGGCAGAATCGGCGGGAGGCTCGGTCACTTCCGCCGCTGGCTTCGCGTCGGCTTCTTTCTCGGCGGACGGCTCCGCTGAGGTCTTTTCCGTCGCAGTCGCTTCCGTCTTCTCGGCGGCAGCTCCGTCGACCTCTTCTGATCCCTTCACATCCTCGTCTGGAGGGGCGGGCAGGGTCGATTGGTCTTCGTCATCCGCGTCCGTGGCCTTCTTTTTCGGGCCCGAGCCACTCGCGTTTTTCGACCCACTCTCCGATTTTCCCTTTGCCCCACCAACCGGAAAGTCTTCAAAATCGGGCAGTCCCGCGTCGGTCGTACCCGACTTCTTCTTGCCGTCCGCCCGCACACTCTCGGTATCGTCCGACTCACTTTCGGAAACCTCGTCGGCCCCCCCCAGGTTGGCACCCGGCTGGCTGGCACGCATGCTGCGACCAGTGAGCGCATCCAGGTGAACATGTCACCCGCGCGCGTTCCGAAGGCGCTCTGTCCCCCCAGACCGCCAAACGCTCCCGCGAGACCGCCTCCGCGGCCGCGCTGCAACAGAATGACGGCCATCAGGAACAGGCCAACGAAAATCAACAACGTCAACAGAAAATACGACATGTCAGGCTCTATCTCCGTCAGACGGGACGCAACGACTGGGCGGCCCGCACGATCGGCAGGAAGTCATCGAGCTTCAGACTCGCGCCCCCCACCAGGGCTCCATCCACATTGGGCTGTTCCATGAGGCTTCGCGCATTCTGTGGCTTCACACTCCCGCCGTACAAAATTCGCGTCGCTTCCGCAAGCGGCTCATTGTAGCGAGTCGACAGCCATTTGCGCAAGTGACGATGCGCACAATCTGCCTGATCCGTCGTGGCCGTCAATCCCGTGCCGATCGCCCAGACCGGTTCATAGGCTATCACCACCCGCTTCATCCCCTCGGCATCAATTCCAGCGAGCGAACCCGCCATTTGCCGATCCAGGACGATTTCGGTCTGATTCCCTTCTCGCTCTGTCCGGGATTCTCCCACGCACAGCATGACCGAAAGCCCCCCCGCCAGCGCGGCGGCGGTCTTTTTGCTGATCAGCTCGTCGGTTTCCCCATAAAGAGCCCGACGCTCACTGTGCCCCAGAATCACCCACTGGCAACCGACATCGACCAGCATGTCGACGCCGATTTCACCCGTGAATGCCCCTGGCTTTTCCTGCGAGGCATTCTGCGCACCGAGTTCAACGCCACTGCCGGCGATTGCCTGGCCAACAGCCGCGAGATACGGAAACGGTGGACAGACCGCCCCTTGGACCCAGGGGTGTGACGCCGGAAACTCCGCCGCCAGCCCGCCGGCGAGCGCGACACCGCTTTTCGCCAGCGTATTCATCTTCCAGTTGCCTGCGACAAACAGCCGTCTCATGCTCGGGTTCCGTGGGGATGTGGGATTGTCTTGCCAAACAACGCCGCCAGTTGGCGAATTTTGTCCATGACCTCCTGATACTGCCACGGCAGGAGCGCCTGCGGACCGTCACTGAGGGCTTTTTCCGGACAACTATGGACTTCGATATGCACACCATCCGCACCGGCGGCGATCGACGCCAACGCCATCGGCGGAATGAGATCGGGTCGGCCGGTCCCATGGCTGGGGTCGACGATGATTGGCAGGTGCGACAGTCCCCGGGCGTTTGGAACGAGCGACAGATCCAGCAGGTTGCGTGTCGAACTGTCAAAACTCTTCACGCCCCGCTCGCACAGGATGACCCGCTTGTTGCCCCCCGCGAGAATGTACTCCGCCGACATCAAAAGGTCGGTCACCGACGCGCTCATGCCGCGCTTCAGCAACACCGGCCGCTTGGTCTGGCCCACTTCGCTCAGCAGATTGAAGTTCTGCATGTTGCGGGCACCGATCTGAAAAATGTCGGTGTAGCGGTCGACGAGCGCCACTTGCCGGGGGTCCATCACCTCCGTGCAGACAGGCATCGTCAACTCGTCCCCCACGTCGCGCAGAATTTTCAGGCCATCTTCGCCCAAACCCTGGAAACTGTAGGGGCTGGTCCGGGGCTTGTAGGCTCCCCCACGCAGAATGTTCGCCCCCGCCTCTTTGACGTGCTTGGCGATCTCCAGCAGGATGTCGCGTCCTTCGATCGCGCACGGGCCAGCAATCATTCCCAGATGCCCCGCCCCCACCTTGACCCCGAACCCGACTTCAAAGCACGAGTCTTCGGCTTGGTATTCCCGGCTGGCGAGTTTGTACGGCTTCAAGATCGGCACCACTTCTTCCACGCCAGGAATCGCCTGGAGCGGGGCGTTCCGCAAAATGTCTTCGTCGCCGATCACTCCGATGATCGTGCGTTTGATCCCCCGACTGACGTCGGTTTTCAGACCCAACTGGTGAATTCGGTCGACGATGTGGTCGACCTGCTCGGTGGTCGAGTCCGGCTTCAGTACGATGATCAAAGTGGTTCCTCCCTGGATCTCCAGCCAGGACTGGTTGAATGAAAACCGCCG
>JAPLOC010000343.1:8723-9812 GCA_026692825.1 Planctomycetota bacterium
TGGCGTTTGAATTCGGAATGCCGGTAGAGTAGCGAATTGCCGCCGGAATGGCGACTGGCTCAGTCGATCGGCTCACTCCGCGGATAAGATCCGAGCAATTCCAGGCGAACCGCCTTCTTTTCGAGATCCGCCAGCATGCGCTTGGTGCTGGCGTCGCCGGCATGCCCTTCGAAATCGATAAAGAACACATAGCCCGACTCGGGGCCCCGCAACGGGAACGATTCGATCCACGTCAGATTGACGTTGTTCTTCTTGAACGTCGCGAGCGCGTCCGCCAACGATCCCGGCTTGTGCGGAATCTGCAACAGAACCGCCGTCTTGTCGTTCCCTGTCGGCTTTGTCGCTTCGTCGCCGATGATCGCGAATCGGGTGAGATTGCTGGGATTGTCTTCAATATTCTCGGCGATCACCTGCAATTCATACTGAATTCCCGCCTGCCGACTGGCGACCGCCGCCGCTCCCGGCTTGTCCCGCGCCAGTTGTGCTGCGGTTGTCGTACTGGTGACCTCAACCAGCCGCGCCTGCGGCATATTGCGGCTGAGCCATTCGCGACATTGCGATAGCGCCTGTGGCTTGCTGTAGATCTCGCTCACTTCCGACCGCTGACAGCGGGCGAGCAGATTGTGATGGATCGCGAGCTGGACTTCGCCACAGATCTTCAGCGGCAAGCGGGTGAACATGTCGAGCGTGTCGACAATTCGGCCATCCGTGCTGTTTTCAATCGGAGCAATGCCGTAGTCGGCGTGATTGCGATTGACCTCTTCAAACACCGCGGAAATGGTGCTGACGGGAATCAGCGTCGCAGACGAACCAAATCGCTCAATCGCCGCGAGATGCGTATAGGTATATTCGGGGCCCAAATAGACCACCCGCACGCCTTTTACCAGTCTGCGAGCCCCGCTGATCAGTTCGCGAAACAAACCGCGCAATGTCGCCGCGTCGAGCGGTCCGGGATTCCCTTCGTTGATCAGCTTGAGGAGCGACTCGTCGGTGGTCGAGGCGAATTGGGCCTTGTCGGGCTGCGGCAGGGACTGAATCTGCCGAATGGTCAGCGCCGCCCGACGACTCGCCAGCCGGACCAGTTCCTTG
>JAPLOC010000344.1:0-13620 GCA_026692825.1 Planctomycetota bacterium
CTGGAGACCGGCCCCACCCCGGTCACGATGCGGGTTCTCGACCTGCTGACGCCGCTTGGCAAGGGGCAACGCGCCCTGATCGTGGCACCTCCCCGTACCGGCAAAACCATGCTGTTGCAGGAGATTGCCAACGCGGTCAGCGTCAATCATCCGGAAATGCACCTCATCGTGCTGCTGATTGACGAGCGGCCCGAAGAAGTGACGGAAATGCGTCGTCGCGTTCGCGGCGAAGTGATTTCCTCATCGATGGACCGCGACGTCGAGAGCCATGTGCGAATCAGCCAGCTCATCATCGAGCGTGGCAAGCGAATCGCCGAGGCGGGTGGACAGGTCTTCATTCTGCTCGACAGCATCACCCGGACCGCCCGAGCCTTCAATAAATGGATTGGGAACACCGGCCGAACGATGACCGGTGGTCTCGACGTGAAGGCGATGGACATTCCGAAGAAGATGTTCGGAACCGCCCGTCGGTTCGATGAAGGGGGTTCGCTGACAGTGGTCGCGACCGCCCTGATCGACACCGGCAGCCGGATGGACGACATCATCTTCCAGGAGTTCAAAGGCACGGGAAATATGGAGCTGGTTCTCAACCGCCAGCTTGCCGACCGTCGTGTCTGGCCGGCGATCGACATCACCATGTCTGGAACGCGGCGTGAAGAATTGATTCTGACCGCCGAGGAACTGGAAGGGATCACCATGCTGCGACGCAGCCTGGTCTCGATGCCGCCGGTCGAGGCGATGGAGCAACTCGCCAAGACATTGCAGCGATTCCCGACCAACCGCGAATTCCTGACGAAAATTCGGGCGATTCTGTAACAGCCTCGTTCCGCGAATGACCCTGGAAGTGAATTCCCGGGTCATTCGCTGTCGAGATGCGATCTGCATTCCGCCGGGGAGAACCTTTCTCCGCGGTCCTTCAAACTGCTTTTTCAGGAGTCTTCTTCATGGCCTTCACCCTGCCTGCGCTCGCGTACCCGTACGGTGCCCTCGAACCGATCATCGACGCCAAGACGATGGAGATTCACCATACGAAGCATCACCAGGCGTACATCAATAACGCCAACGCGGCGCTCGAAAAATTCCCCGACTGGGCTGCCAAGTCGCCGGAAGAAATCGTGAAAACACTGGCCCAGGTTCCGGAAGAGATCCGTCCGGGAGCGGGTGGCGAGCCCACGGGCGACCTGGCCGCCGCCATCAGTGGCACGTTTGGCAGCTTCGCGAATTTCAAAGAGCTGTTCACCAAGGCCGCTCTGACCCGCTTCGGCAGTGGCTGGGCCTGGCTGTCGGTCGACAAGGGAACCCTGAAGGTCGAAAGCACCGCGAATCAGGACAGCCCGCTGACGGAAGGGCGGACCCCGGTCCTTGGGATCGACGTGTGGGAACACGCGTACTACCTGAACTACCAGAACCGGCGGCCCGACTATATCGCCGCGTTTTACAACGTGATCAACTGGTCGGAAGTCGCGAAGCGGTTCGCCGCCGCGAAGTAGTTTTTTGTTCCACGCGGCCAAAACTGTGCAGTAGGCACCGAGCCGCGCTCGTGAGGAAGCAGTAGTCGACTACCGCTTCTTCACGGGCGCGGCTCGGGCTCATTTTAGCGTCTCCGCCGTTCCGAGAATTCACCAGAACAGGTCCGTCGAGTCCCAGCAAAAGCTGAAGGATGTTTTCCGCTGGTTTTCGGGGTCCAGTTGGTGCGGAGAAATCCCAAGCGTGCGGCTTGGTCTCGTATCATAAACCTGGTGAGGGCGTTGCGGAATCAGTCGTCCCGCTTAGAACCCGTCCAAAAACTGCTCCGTATTTTCCGGCGGTTTCCCTGGTCGGCTCGCCCGGCAGGTGAATCAGATCTGCGTTCAGTTTCGTGTCAATGGCGTTGTTTCGCATTTCTGCCATTCGATTCCTTGGTCTGAGTTTTGTCCGTTGTCACTGGACGACGGATGGTCTCCGGATGCAGGCCGGTAATCAGAGACACAATCCGAATGTCGCCATGGCCTCGCTGTGCCGCTTCGCGTCCCGTCAGCCAACGACGTTGCTGCTCGTCCAGCCGACTCAAAATCAGATTCAATTGGCAGTGGTCTTCCCGTTCAGGATGATCACCTTTTCGACATGGCTCACAACCACACGTGTGAACATTTGAATCCGCGCCCATTCCAGTCTCCCTGCTTGGATTGGCTGCGAACTCACACGAATCCTACAAATCACGGAATAGATCTTGGACGGGTTCTTACTACGTGCGCGGCTCTGTTTGGATGTCGTATGCAACGCCGTTTGAAGATGGGCCGACCCGCGAAGTCTGTGATGCGTTTGGGAGTCGCGCGACCGTCCGGATCGCCGCAAACGGAACCTGGCGCTTGATCGTCCACCGATCGTCCACCGATCGACCACCTGAACCAAATGTTCGGGTCTCGGCGGCGCAGCACTATTCAAGAGTCAGGCTCCACCCGCCAGCTCCGGCGCCATGCCGGTCGCCGACATGCAATTTGCCGCCCCAATAGAGCCACGGCAGAAGCCCCATGGGGACGTCGGCCAACGTAAGCGAGCCGGTGATCGCCTTGAAGGGGACTCGTTGTTTTGCGTGGTTGCTTTGCACGATCTGGTCGACACTTCGAGTGTCGTCTTGTGTCTACTTATGTTCTTTAAGCATTTTTTGGGTGGCCCGATTCGCCGATTTCGTGGTCCAGAACCGCTCCTTTTACGAAATCGTCGTTATCACTCTATGGACCTGTCCCCTTGAGCGTCCTCAGCGACCGTCAGCGTTTTCTGCGTGGCCTATCAAGAAAGAACACAGGCCCGAACCTCTTGGTGAAATGCGGTGTCCACAGCATGAGAGAGCGGACTTCGTCCCCTGGCACGACGATCCGAGGCAGCGATCGCACGAGCATCGAAACCCGTTCCCAAGGGCGAATCGCGGACTTGCTTTCCGAGAAACCTGGCGATACCGTTGAGTCCTTGTCAGATCGGGTGGTGGTTCGTCAACGGCGATGGGTCGGTAGAGCAGGAGCGACGTGGCGACGGCGGCAATGGGGATCCCTTTGGCGCGGCAGTGACCTTAAACAACTCCACAGTTTGTAGCGAGGGGCGGATGGACACAACGGACTGGCTGACGGTACTGAGTGCTTACCTGCACGATCCGCCGGACAAGGCGATCGATATACGCGGTCATTTCGCGAGGGCGCGCCGGTACGCGAAAGTTGCCACCGACGACCACGTGACCGAGTCGGACTTGAAACCCCACGCGGATCCTCTGGCGTCGGCGATCGAACGCCTGCCGATGCCCCCGGGTGAAGATGACCAGACTTGGGTCTCATTGAATGAGCCCGGCACGGGGAGCCTGCAGCCGATTCATCCGCTTTCGGGCGAATTGCACGACCCGCTGCCCATGCTGCCGCTCAACGAGGTGGTTGTCGAAAACGAAATTCGACAAATTGTCGCGGGGCTACCCGGCTCGGCGACCGAGCCTCACCGGTTCCTGGCACTCTGGCGACTGCTCAGAGTTCGGTTGGCCAAACTCAATTCCGCCTACGCCTTGTTGCCGGCGGATACACGTGTGCCCGATCATACGCTGACCCAGCACAACGACATCACGGCGGCGCTGGCCGCGACTGGTTGGGGCGAAAACACGGCGTTTCTGTCGTTCAGTGTTGGTCCGGTACAGGGTTTCATCGCGTCAGCGCGTACGGTTCGCGACCTGTGGACTGGCAGCATGATACTGTCGTGGCTCGTGTTTCGCGCCATGGTGCCGATTCTGGAACGCCTCGGTCCGACGGCGTTTGTCTACCCCGCACTACGTGGTGTTCCGCTGGTCGATTTGTGGTTGCAGCAGCGGCCACGAAGGGGGGGCGATCGGCGCTTCGACGCGCCCGAACTGGAACATGACGACCTGTCTCGCAAATCACCCTGTTTGCCCAATCGATTCGTGGCGGTCGTTCCTTGGGGAACAGACGGAGTCGAAGCCATCGAATTGGCGGACAAAGTTCGCGAGTCGGCGCGGGACGGTTGGAACGAACTGTGTCAGAAAGTGCATGACAAGTTCGGTGAGAAACTTGTCGACAAGGTTGATGCAGAACTCCGTCAGAGTTGGGACGCGTTGTGGTCCAAACAGGTCGATCACTATTTCGACTTCCGAACCGCCGTTCTGCCCTGGAAAGAGTGCGACCACAAAACGCTCTCGACGTTGTTGAGGGATACGGACGATTTCGAAAAAGCCTTCCCGGCGGCACATGCGGTCCGTGGACTGGCCGCGGCAATTCCGAACGGCTATCCCAACCAGCTCCATCACGGACAATGGCAGCATCGGCTGGAACTGTCGGCGCGGCTGCTGGAAGCTGCGAAAGGTGTGCGGCCGGTGCCCCCGGGGTGGAGTGGCCCCGAAGAGAGCCATTCCCCTCCCAAATGCAGCCTCTTGGGAAGCTATGAACAAATGGGGCCGGCTGGCCTCGCCGATTCGAATCGCTTCTGGGAACGGGCGGCCGGCATTTCGCTCGACGGCGTTCGACTCAGTTCGCGCGAGCGATTCTCGGCGATCGCGCTGGGAGGAACTGGAGTTCGACCCTCGGGATAAACCGCTTCGCTGGAACGACACCGCGACGATTGCCGCCGCTCCGTGGCTGAAGCGTGTCCAAGACGCCGGTGTTCCGCTCGATCCCGACGCGATTCGACGGAAGCGTAACGAATGGAGCGGCCAATGGCTGCACTCGGAAAACGCTCAAGACGACGTCGACTCGCCCTGCCCAGACGACATTCGGGAGTCGATTCGCGCCGGCCGTAATTCGCATGGCGCTCCGCCTGCCTACTATGCGATTCTGATGCTCGACGGAGACAAGATTAGCGACTGGCTCCGTGGGGAATTGTCTCCCCGGGTGGGCGAGGTGATCCACCCGAAAATGCTGGCCTGGTATGAAGCTGTGGCCGCGCAGACTTCGGGTTCCGATTCCGCGGACCGGCGCAAAAAGATCACTGCCGGTCTCGCCGCCCGCCGGCCCGTCGGACCTGCGCTGCACGCCGCGATCAGCGAGGCACTCAGTAACTTCGCGCTGCATTTCGTTCCCAAAATCGTAGAGCGGCACCAGGGGACACTGATCTACGCTGGCGGCGACGATGTGCTGGCCCTGCTGCCGACTGAAACCGCGCTCGCCTGTGCCGTCGAGATTCAACAGACCTACCAAAGTGGCTGGAAATTCGACACCGAGGGCCGCGAACGACTGCTGATGGGAAAGAAGGCGACAGTCTCTGCGGGACTCGCCGTGGTCCACTACAAAGAGGATCTGCGATTCGCGCTGCAACAGGCGCGCGACGCCGAAAAACACGCCAAGGCTTCCGGACGCGACGCTCTCGAACTGACGATCTGTCGCCGCTCGGGAGAACATGCCTCGGCACTCTGTCCCTGGGACTTCGTGCCGCTTCTGACCGACTGGGTCAAGGGTTTTCTGCCCAGCGGGAAAACTCCCGGTGCCTCCGACCGTTGGGCCTACCACCTTCGGCAGGAATTGCCCACCCTGGCGAAGATCGAACACGAAGAGTTGCTGCGTGCCGAATTGGGTCGGCAGTTTGGCCGAGCCGAAGAACACACTCGCGAGCGACTCTTTCCGGGACGCGACAAGCAGCAGGCGATTCAAGCGTTGCAAGACCAGTTCCGGAAGTATCGCGACAGCAAGAAACCCGCGATTGTCGACTCGACCGCGCCGCCCGAGCCGCGAATCAAGACCTGCGGCGAAGCCTTCGAAAAATTCCTGACACTGGTTCAATCGGCATCCTTTCTGGCACGGGGGCGCGACGCATGACGGACCGCACGATTCCCATACTCCTCGACCCGCTCGACGTGCTGTTCTTCCGCGACGGGCGACCGTTCTCGGTGCGCTGACTACGGCTCTTTTGGCCGAGCGCGGCTGTCGCTTCAAGGCATTGCAGCAGGAACTTCAAATCCCGGGCCGAAACTTCGCCGACGCGGTCGCCGCAACCTGTGGCGAATCTGCGCGATGGATCGCGCAGATCGAATTCCGCGGCCCTTGGCTGGCACGCGTCCCACGCCTGCCCGCGAAAGCCGCCACGGCGTCTCCGGCTTCGCCGTTGCCCGAGATTCTCTGGCCGGTGCCGGCCAACCTTCACGCACCGAAAAAAGGGGCCGAAGGAAACTGTCGGCTGTTGCAGCCGCTGGGGGATAAAACCTGTCTTCCCGGGTGGAAAGCGACCAGGCACAACCAGCCGAATCGACGCCCGTTGTGGATTGCCAGCGGGGATCGGACGGAGCCGGCGAGCGGGTTTCTGACGCTTCGCGGCATGACACAGGTTCTTTGCGGCAAACTCAATGAGTGGAAAACCGACAGTGCGTTGCTGATTCGCTCGGAACAGTTGTTCGGTTTTGACAATCGCACAGGAATCGGCGTCGATTTCGAACGACTGAGTGCCGCTGAGTCGCAGATTTACGCCGCCCGGTTTCTGTCGCTGCGATCGAACGTTGCGCATCCGGAGGCGACGGGTGAACGACACTACGACATTCAATTCTACGGCGAACTGGTCCTGCCGGCCGACGCGCCCCCCGACCTGCTGGCGGGAATTCAGACACTGGCGTTTGGGGGCGAAGGTCGGCGGGTGGCGCTGCGAAAGGCGGCCCGGGCGAGTTTTCCTGAAGTCAATGTTGCTGCCAATTCACAACAGCGCCCCTGTCTGTACCTGACGACGCCAGGGCTCTTCGCCGCGCAACCAGCTTCCCCATATGCCGCCGAACCGGCGTGGCTGCACGCCCAGATCGTGGCCTCTGCCGTCTCGGGCGCGGTTGCCGTTTCGGGATGGGATCTGGCGAAGGGGGGGCCGAAGCCCAATCGGTTCGCGGCCGCCGCCGGCAGCGTTTATTTTTTCGACCAACTTCCCGACGCACTCCCCGGGAGCCTGTGCGACGCCGAGAGTGATCGGCGCGCGGGCTGGGGGCATTACTTGAAAGGAGTATGGAACGATGAGTGAAACCACCGAGTCATCCAAGAGCGGTGCCACGACGGCGGCCATTCTGTACCTGCACGCCCAGACGGCGATGCACCCGGGTTCGGGAACCGCCCTGGGAACGGTCGACCTGCCGGTGCAGCGCGAACGGCACACGCAATGGCCGGTGGTTCCCGGTTCGGCGCTGAAAGGGATTTTGCGGGATCGGTGTCGCGAACAGGCGCGTACGCGTTTTGAAAACAGCCGGAAGCGCGCAAATGAAGAGGATCCCCAACTGGTCTCTGCGTTTGGACCAGCGAGAGTCGATGGTGACAACGCGCATGCCGGCGCTCTTAGTATCAGCGACGCCCGGCTGCTGGCGTTTCCTGTTCGCTCTCTCAAAGGAGTTTTCGCCTGGGTCACCTGCCCGGCAGTGCTGGAACGCTATGTCCGCGACCTGGCACTAGCGGGAGTGCGACTGGACTGGAAGATCCCGTACGTGGGTTCGGAAAAGGCCCTCGTAATCAAGACATCGCCGTTGATCGTCGACGAAAATCAGCTTGTGCTGGAAGAGTTTCAGTTCGAGTCGATCGGCGACTTGGCGAACGCTCGCTCATGGATCGCGGCTCAAGTTTGTTGCGACGAGTACACGAAACGGCGTCTGGAACCGAATCTGGTTGTCCTGTGCGACGACGACTACACCCACTTCGTGAAGCACGCCACAGAAGTCACGGCGCGTGTCGCACTCGACTACGAAACAAAAACCGTCAAAACAGGTGCTTTGTTCTACCAGGAGTTTCTTCCCGCCGAATCACTCTTCTACTCCGTCGTGTTCGCCGCCGCGAGTCGTCGCAAAGACGATCCGGCAACCGCTGGGGACACCATGCGGTATCTCGCGGCAAACATTCCCGACGGAACGGTATTGCAGGTCGGTGGGGATGAGACGACCGGCAAGGGAATCTGTCTGGCGAGACTGGCAATCAAGTAAGGCTCGCCAAGCGAGAATGGCGAACGGCCGGCGTAAGCCGGCTGGTCCCTCACGGCAAAGAACCGTACTTCAAGAAAGCACCGCGATGATTACCACGAACAATCTCAAAACTCTCGACCAGAAACGCGCCGAACACGCCTGGGATGCGGTTCGTCACGCGCTGTCCAAAATCGGACCACACTCCAAACAGATTCCCAAAAAATTCGGCGGCAATGCGAAAAAGCTGCCGGTGCGCATCATGGCGTCTGGTCTCGGTCAGGCGCTCGCCTTCCTCAGAGCGAAAGACTACGCCCCGGGCTTGATCTGGGAGCTCTCCGACTGGATCGGCCGCCAGATCCCTTCGAAGGACGGCCGTGAGGACTTGCTTGATCGCATCGTTCACGGCAGTTCAAACGATTTGCGACGGGCGACTGACGAAGTGCTGGCGTACCTGCAATGGCTCAATCGATTCGCCGAGGCGGAAGGGCTGGCCGACGACGAGTGAACTTCGCGAAGTCGCGGTGGGCGTCCGGTATTGCGATGCCGTGGTGTTTCTTGCATCCCGTTGAGGAAGGTTGATTCCGATGACACTGGTTGTGCCTGTGCCCGAGAAAATGCAATCGCTGGTCGCGCAGAACACGCACCCCGGTTTGCAGCTTGACAGATTCGTACCGTCGTATTCACCGACGGGCGCAAAGCTCAAGTTCTCAGAGGATATCCAAAAGCCCGCCTTGGAGACTTTCGTTCGGGTGAACAACCGGGCCGACATCGCCCAGGCCGAGTGGACAGGCTGGCACCAGCGAAGACGCACCACGCTTCAGGGACTGCAAGCCATTCGACTTTGCGCGGCCACAACCGGGCCGTTCACGTTGCATCTGGCCCGCGCATCGGCGCTCGAGAACGCCGGAATCTGTCTGCATCCGCTATACGGCTTTGTCTATCTGCCGGGAACCGGACTCAAGGGACTGGCCCATGCTTACGCCAGCGAAGTCTGGCTTCCCGCACAATCGGATCGCGAAGCCGGCTGGAAAAAGATCTGTGAAGTCTTCGGTACGGCCCCGTCGCCGTTTCTTAATGATCTGGCCAACCGCCACGGAGTGCCGAATCCGAATATGTCGGCAGCGGGGGCCGTGGTGTTTCACGACGCCTGGCCGATGGAGTGGCCGAAAGTTGTGATGGACATCCTGAACAGCCACCATGGCGACTACTACTCGGCTGGCTTGAAAGTGGATGCAAATCAGGAGGCGCGAGTCCCATCGCCCGGCGATTGGGAGTCCCCGGTTCCCAATTACTTTCTGTCGGTTCTTCCAGAGACGGCATTTGATTTCGCACTCAGCCCTCGGCGCCTCGACCAGACTCCAACGGCGCCATCGACCGACGACTCGACATCGCCGATGCAACTCGCCGCCCAGTGGCTGGTCGGCGGGCTGACGCATCTGGGGGCGGGAGCGAAGACGGCGGCTGGCTACGGCGGATTCCGGTTGGTTGAAGCTCCGCAGGCGATTCCCGCCCTGTCGACTGCAGTCGCCGCCGATTGGAAACATGCGGTCGATCGCAAGCAGCGCGTTGAATTCACCACTACGCTTGAACTTCAGACGCCCGCATTTCTCGCTGGTGCGGATCAATTATCGCCAGACGGTTGCGACCTGCGGCCAGCGACGCTGCGGGGACTGCCTTTACACGCGGGGTATGTCGACGCGGCGACGCTTGCCAAACTCGAAACAATTGTATGGGGAAATGCTCGCAGTGGATCTCCGCTTTCGCTTCACCTGACGCGGAACTTGCCAAAAACTCCGCCACAGTCGTACGATCAACGTGCATTGGCATCACTGTCCGACTCGCAAAAGAGCGATAAATACGGTGTGCCAAATGCTCGCAAGACCACTCAGGGACTGTGGTACATCACCTATGGAATGGACGACAAGAAGAAGGGCCGGCGGAACTACGTCGAACCGGGAGCCAGTTGGAGTCTAACTTTGGGGGTCGCGTTACGCCGCGGCAAGGGGGCGACAGCGCCGACGCTGGATCCCGAAATGATCCTCGACCAGGCGCGATCGGCACTCTATCTGTTGACGCGGTTTGGCGGTGTGGGCGCGAAATCTCGCAAGGGGTTCGGTAGTCTCTTGGGGACCTTTCCCGACGACTACACGGTCGAGCGCTGTCTGCAAAAATCTGCAGCATTTCGAAAGCAGGCCGGTTTCGCCACGCGGTCGACGGAACGAATTGTTGAATCCTCCGCATTTGGCGTCGACCGGAGCATCGAATGGGAGAAAGACGTCGAATTCAACTGGCCCGACCTGTGGGCGGTTCTCGACCAGGTCGGTTTCGCACTGCAAACGTTAGCTCAAAAATTCCAGCATAGTCGCGCCAAATTTGCGATTGGCCTACCGCGAGTTCCGCGAGACGGCGCGAATGATTCGTTTCGACCGACAGGCGAGTTCCAGCGATCTCTGGGTGGCAAAGTCGACGATGCGCGGTACGCCTCGCCACTCCACTTCCACCTCGAACAGCGCAACGACAGGTTTGTCGTGCGGGCCGTGGCATTCGTTCAGCCTGGTCTGCCGAATGCTGCTGACAGTCGAAAGTTCCTCACGGAGTGCCTGACCTCGCTACACGCCGACCTGGTGCGCCGCAGTGAACTTCCCGTGCCCGCTTGGGCACAGAAGAGTCCTCGCCGATCTACCGCCGCCCCTTCTCGGCTGGCTGTCCCGGACATCACCATTGAAGTCTTGAAGGCGCGACTGAAGTCACTGCCTGCCGACCGAGAAATTCTCATGCTTCGCACGGTCGTCGACACGCGTTACAACGCCGACCGTGTTCGCGCGGCCAGCATTCCCGCAGGATACCAGAAAGACGGCTCCTGGTTCCTGATCGGTGGCCCTGACGGTCTGCCCGAGGGAACTTGTGTGATTGCCCTTAAGCCGGCAAGCGGTTCCAGATCGGCCAAGTTCGAAAGCACCATCGGCCGGGTACCGCCGCCCCCCCCGCCGAGTACAGCACGGCGAGGCCCCCCCAATCGGCGCCGTTGATTTGTCCCGTCGTCGCAGCGTCCATTCGAAAACCGCATCGTCCCATGCCCCCTCCCCGCATCCTCCTTTGCACCGTCGGCACCGGTAACCTCGATCAGCTCGAAGCGACGTTGCTGGTTCCGCTTTCGAAATCCATTCGCGACGGTGAATGGCCGCCGACAACGCGGCGATTCTGCGCGATCGCATTGCCGATGTTGCCATCGAGATCTCTCCGCTCCCTGGTCCCGGTCTCGAAAACAACGCCGACGCCTGTTTCGCCCATTTCGACTCTGAACTCTCCAAGCTCCGCGCCGTCGGAATTCCTCCTGACGACATTCTGGTTGACTTCACCCGGGGGACCAAGGCCATGAGTGCCGCCCTGGTTCTGGCCGCTGTCGCCCATGGACTTCCTCGTGTTCGCTACATCCTGTCGGAACAACGTGATGGCCGTGGGATGGTCGTCCCCGGAACCGAGGTCGTCGGCAATTTCGACACCCGGGCCGCCTCGGCCCGCCAGCGACTGGACGAGGCGCTCCACCTCTTCAGTCGCGGCGACTTCGCCGCCGTACTCGATCTGTTCGCTCTGGTTGACGGCGTGCAGACCTCCGACCGCTGGCCGTCCGCGTTGCAACCGCAGGTCGCGGCGATTCGCGCGCTGGCCCAGTTCCACGCCGCGTGGGATCGGCTGGACTACCGCGCCGCGCGGACATGCGTCGCCCCAGCGCCGGCGGTGCTGTCCGGAAGCTGGTCGAGGTTCTTGCCAAGTGACGTGACACGCCAGTGGGTCGCGGCGCTGGGTGAACCGCTCCCCACGGAGCCGCGCAAACGCGCACACCAACTGCGCCGGCTGCGCGACCAGCATTTCGAAGACTCGCTGCTGCGCGCCTATCGCGTACTGGAACTGATCGGCCAGTTCCGACTGCTCGATCATGGACTCCTGTCAGAAGATCTGCCGCACGACGATTCACGCATCCGCGATTTCCAGTCCGACGCCTTCAACCGCGGGTGGTTGCTGCGCGGAGACCGTCGCGGTCGATTGACGGCAACGCGAGAATCGGCGGCGCGACTGCTGCTGCACCTGAAAGATCCCTTGGCGCACACTCTGCTGGCGATCGCCGACGAGGGTGCCGTTAGCACGACGGCGCGAAACGTCTCGGTGCTGATTCACGGTTTCGAAGCACAGGCTGGCAGCGACGCGGCACCGCTTGAGTCGATCTACAGAAAACTCGAAATGACGCTCATTCAGGATTCACCCGGCGAGGCGGCCCGCCGCCTGAATATCGCTCGCGTACTCGACTTCACCCGAACAGCCAGTTGACCCCACCACACTTCGTCGTTTAGTGCGCGACATTCGCCGATCGACATTCACGCAGAGATCTCCGTTCAGACATCCTCGCTCAGAGTACCTCGCCAATGAACATCCTGCTTTGCCTGATCTCTGACCAGCATGTGCCGAATCTGCTCTCGGTGCATGCCCTGCGTCCCGATCGCATTGTGTTGCTCGTTTCCCAGCGTATGTCGCGACGCGGAACTGACTTTCTGGAAGCACTGCGCCAAGGGGGGCTCGACTATCTGGCGTCCCATGATGTGGTCGGGCTGGAATCGGAAGATTCATTCCCTCCCGTGCGTAAAGCACTGCAGCAAGCCTACGCGTTGCATCCCACCGCCCAGTGGAGCGTCAACCTGACCGGGGGCACCAAACCGATGTCAATTGCCGCCCACGAGTTTTTCAAGGCGCTCGGAGGCAACTTGTTGTACACCAGTTTGAGTCAGCCCAACCAACTGCTCAATCTGAGTCGCGACGAGCGAATTGAATGCACCCACCGGTTGACCATCACCGAGTTTCTAGCCGGATACGGTTACCTCCCGCGCAAGGCGTCGCAGGACATCGCCGATGACGAATCCCGAGCGCGGCGATGGTGGCAAGCCGCCCGCAGCATGGCCCTGCATTCGCAGGATCTACAGGTTCTGAACTTCGACCCGGGCGCAACTGTTCCGCCGGAGTCGCGAAACTCCGAACGTGACAAGGCTCGCAAAAAGGCGAGAGACAAGGGACTTTCGTTACCCTCCGCCGTGTACCGTCCGGCCCATCCCGATTTGGCCGTCGATCTGGCGGCAGCCTTCGAGTTGACTCCGACCGCCTCGGGAGAATGGATCGGAAAAATCGACAAATATGGCGTCGATTTTCTGCTCGGCCGTTGGTTGGAAGTCTTCTTATGGGGACTGCTCGACCGCCACGGCTCAACACTCAATCTGGACGACGTTCGACTCGGGTTCGCCGCCAGCCATGGCGACGCCCAAACATTCAATGACTTCGACATTTCGTTCATGCATCGTCAGGGACTTTGCCTGCTGGAATGCAAGACGGGCGAACAGGAACATGACACCTCGTTCGACATTCTCTACAAACTCGAAGCCATCCTGAGTGGTATCCGCGCACTCCGTACCAGGAGCTGGTTGGCGGTCACCACCCGCCGTATTTACGGACCCGATGGCCAACTCAAACCGCACATTGCGGATCGAACTGCTCTGTACAACTGCACAATCATCGGGCCAGACGCAATCGCTGAACTGGCTCGGAACCCCGACGACGCGGCATTGCTCCGAAAAACTCTGTTTCCCGTTCGTTCCGAAACGTAGATTTCTTCAAATGCCCGAATTCCCCGCAGTCACAAACGAAAAGACGAGCGACCTGCCTGAGCCGGGGGAGGCCTGCCCCTCAATCGACTCACCGCG
>JAPLOC010000344.1:13639-14604 GCA_026692825.1 Planctomycetota bacterium
ACCGCGACTTGACGTCGCGCTGCTTGCGGCACTCTCCCGAATCCCCATTCTCGCCCGCCGAATGCGCCTCCAGACTCCGGGCGTCCTAGCGACCGTTCCCATGCTGCGCGGCACCTGGGGGGCCGCCCTGCACGATCTGGACCCGGCGGTCTATGCGCGTGTGTTCGAAGGGGCCTCACCTGAGTCTCCCGGCCCCGCCAACCAGTCGTCACGGACGCCCGGCTATATCCTGCGTCCCGCTCCCCCCGACCCCGAGTTCGCTCCCGCGGTCGACTGGATTCTGTTCGGCGCGGCAATCGGCGACGACCGCGTTCTGCGACGCGCCTGGGATGTCGCTTCGGGAATGGGGCTGGGTCCGCGGCGCGAGCGGTTTCAAATCCCTCAAGTGCGGCGTTTGAATCCCGACGGGTCGGCCGACCCATTGGTCGACGGTCTGGGAGATTCCTGTAACCCTTATACCCTCGATCAGACGGTCTGGCCGGCAGGCGATCCGTGTGCCCCGTGCCGATTGATGTTTGACGTGCCGTTACGGTTGTTGCGTCAGAAATCGCTCATCGAGTCACCGACGCTGGCCGACCTGGTGGTCGCTGCCAGCCGCCGCGTGGAAGCGTACCTGCCCCGCGCGGAATTGGAACTGTGGTGCGACGTCGCTCGGGGCGCGTTGAATGTGGCGCGAGAAGTTCCCTGCGAGCCGTGGCAGGGGGAACGCCTTGACCTGCAACGTTACTCGGCCCGCCAGCAGGCCGAACTGGAACTCCGCGGTGTCACCGGCTGCCTGTCGTTGCCGGCGGGACCGGGTGTTTTGTGGCCGTTGCTGGCTGCCGCGCAGTGGCTGCATCTGGGCAAGAGTACCATTCTGGGGCTCGGCCAGTTTCATATTCTCTCGGGGTGATTGTCATGCCTGTTCCCGCGCTGTCTGAACTGCAAATGGAACTCGATCTGGGCCCCAGCCAGGGGCTGTTGGC
>JAPLOC010000345.1:0-24103 GCA_026692825.1 Planctomycetota bacterium
TGCCGCAGGATGTCAGCCGGGTATTGAATCTTGCCGCATCCCGAACAGGCGAGATTGCAACGGAACAGCGGTTCGAGCATGAGTACGACGGGAAATCGCTTGTTTCCCCGCAGTTTCTGCCCGAGGACGTACGTGGCGACTGTCCACATCTGCGACAACGGAACACCCATCGAATGCCTCCCTGCTCTCAAACTGGTGTGAACACGGTTTCGGAGGGCGGTCCCGAAAGCATGCCGGTCATGTGGTTTTGAACTCTGTCCATCGCGACGCCGCGCGATCGGTCACCCTGGCGAATTCCCTGCCAGGGTGGACATTTGATACCAGTTTGCGCTGAGTTTGTCAGCAGTGAATCGGAGAATCGGTGGAATGGGATCAATTCCCTCGGTCCCACCGCAAAAACCGGATCGGGAGATCGGTCCCGCCGTTGAGTGCGAGTTCCGCCAGCGCCTGCCCCACGACTGGCGTGAATTTGAATCCATGTCCCGAAAACCCGGCGGCGACCACCACCCGATCGCAGTCCGGATGCCGGTCGATAATGAAATGATGGTCGGTTGTCAGGGTATAAAGACACACACTGTGTGCGGTCGGAGCCAGGCCGGCGGCGGGCATATGTTGTCTGAGAAACTCTCCCATTCGAGCGACATCCTCGGGTCGCATCGACCGATCCACGTTGGCGGGGTCGTAAACGACTTCGCCCCCGGTATGTTTCGCCGCCTTGAACGAGACCCCGTCGAGGCTGGGAAAACCGTAGAATTGTCCAACCGGCAGATCGAAGAAAAACGTGCCAGCGCCGCGATCGAGTCGATATTCCGGGCCAGCGGGAAACCAGAAGACCGGCTTTCTGCGGACGGTGAGCCCGGGAACGAATTGTCCCGCCCACGGGCCGGCGCACAGCACCAGCTTGGCCGCCCGAATCGTCTCGGTGGCAGTGCGGACCGTCACGCCGTGTTCGTCGGGTTGCCAATCGAGCAGGGGCACATGAAATCGGAGGTCGGCCCCCAGCGACTTGGCCGCCTCGATTTGTGCGGTCACACACTCTTCGACATCCAGAAATCCCGCCTGGGCTTCCCAGACGACTGCAAAATGATCGTCAAAATGAAACCCAGGGAAGCGGGCGCGAGCCGCTGGGGCGGTAAACTGTTCGATTGGCAATCCATGATCGCGCGCCGCCTGGAGCGTGCCGGCGACGGCGACGCTGTCGGGAGCGCCGGCGATGAACAAGCCGACGGGATGCAGGAGGGGGCGTGTGGCAAACTGTTCGAGTTCACTCCACAGGCGATACGCTTCCTGCAGCAGCGGGACGTAGTCGGGATGTTCGAAATAGGCCTTGCGGATGATGCGGGTCTGGCCATGGGAACTTCCGCGATCGTGGGCGGGACCGAACTGGTCACACCCCAGAACGCGAGCGCCGGCCCGGGCGAGCCGCCAGGCGGCGGCGGAGCCCATGCCTCCCAGTCCCCAGACGAACACGTCGCAGTCGAGGGCGGTTTTCGTCATCTCCAGAAGCCTTTCTGTTCGACAAATGTCGTGGTTTTACGAAGCCGATCGTTTGTGCTTGACATTTCCGGGGAACTGTGACCAAAATCAGGTGTTGCGCCACCTTCGAATCGATTGGCTGCGCCCGGCTCGGATCGTCAGCGACGGGTTGATCTTTCGAGGTGTTGTGTCAAACCAGGCTGCGGACGGGTGTGAATTCGCTGAATTCTAGCCAATTTTCGCCGCCTGTTCCCGCGACTTCCAACCTTCTCTTCCACTACCACTTCGCAGGGTGCCCCTATGAATCGACACGCCGGCTGGATCCTGGTGTGCGTCTTGTTTTTGTCCGGGACGAACGCATGGGCCAAAATGCGCACCTGGACCGCGAAAGACGGCCAGACTGTGAAGGGTGAGTACGTGCGGATTAAGGATGGCAGTGTCGTCCTGAAATTGAACAACGGCAAGGTGCTGCCGATTCCGTTCGCGAATTTCTCGGAGACCGACCAGGATTACATCCGAGAGCTGCTCGCGGGGACCGATGAAGCGGCCGCGCTTCCGAAGCCGGGTGCCGCAGGGGCCAACCGTGGTCCGGGCGGGATTGGTCCGAATGGTATGAATCCCGGCATGCCTGCTGGCGGACCGGGAATGCCGGGGATGCCTGCCGGTGGACCGGGGATGCCCGCTGGGGGGCCAGGAATGCCAGGGATGCCTGGTGGCCCGGGGATGCCTGCGGGCGCGTTTCCTGGCGCGCCTGGTGGTGCGGCGGGAGCACCTGGAGCGGCACCTAATATTCCGGGAGCGTTTCCATCTGGTCCTCCCGGCGGCGCGCCGGGGATGCCGGCTGGTGGCATGGCTCCGGGAATTGGCGGAAATCCCGGGATGCCCGGCGGGATGCAGCCTCCTCAAATGGGAGCGCCTGGGATGCCTGGCGGAATGCAGCCTCCACAGATGGGAGCCCCCGGAATGCCTGGGGGCATGTCCGCGCCCGGAATGTCCGGTCCCGGAATGGGAATGCCGAATATGAGTGGTCCCCCCGGCGGTATGGCCCCGAACGCCATGGCGGGGATGGGCGGTCCTCCCGCGATGAGTGGCCCCCCTGGAATGGGTGGTCCTCCCGGGATGAGCGGTCCTCCGAGAGGGATGGGGGCGGGTCCGTCGATCCCGACCGGACCACAAATGGTGAAGCTGTGCAGCAACTGCAATAAGGAAGTCCCGCAGAATCTGACCGCCGGCGATAAATGCCCACATTGCAAGGTCTTTTTCGGCCGCGATGAGACGAATGGAAAGACCGCCAGCGGTGGCTTTCGGATGAATGGCCGGGCCATTGGAGGCTTGATCGGCCTTGCGGTTGCGGCGCTCGGTGGAATCGGTACCGCAATCAAGAAGTCCATGAGCTGAACCGGTCGTCCAGTCGGGACTTGCGGAATTCCGCAGTGAGCTGCGGTGTTACCGGGTGCGGTATTTCCCGCGATTTGTTTTCCTCGGCACGCTGTCGATTTCACGACAGCGTGCCGATTTTTTTGCAAACCTGGCTGATTCACGTTATTGTGCGGCCGGCTGAACGCACCAAACAAATTATCGCAGATCTGATTCACCTGCCCCTCACGGAGGCAGGGGTTGCAAGCGCGCCTTGTCTCAATGGGTTTTCCGCTCGGCACAACTATATTTCCCACTCTCAAGACTCCCCCGACTGTCCGATTCCCATCGCCGACAACACAAATTTCTGCCGTGACAGAAGTTTGACAATTCACTGACATTTCGGCGAAGCGACTTCCGTATAACTCACTTCATTGACGAACCGCTGTGCCCGAATGGCTCCCCGATGATTCCGAAAGGGTCGGGTGATGCCAGGACGGGCGATGGTTTACACAACCCAATGGGAGAGAGCCCATGTCATACGAACGTGAGAGTTTTGAATCGTCCAGTTCCTCCGCGACGCTCGACACGCCGGAGAAGCCCGATATCCTGGACACCCGCTCGGCGGTTGTCGCCCCAAGTACGCTGCCGACCGAACACGTCGTCGACGATTCGATCGCGCTCCCGCACCCCAAATCGCTCAAGGAACGGTTCACGCGCGGGGTGAGTTGGCCGATTACCATTTGGATGATGGCGATGCACATCGCAGCGCTCGCCGCCTTCTTCTACTTTAGCTGGTCCGGCCTTGCGATCGCCCTTGTCCTGCACTGGGTCACCTGTTGCCTCGGTGTCACGCTGGGTTATCACCGGTTGCTGACGCACGGCAGCTTTGTCGTGTCGAAGCCGGTCAAGTACTTTTTCTCCCTGTGCGGAATGATGTCCGCCGAGGGGAGTCCGATGCAGTGGGTCGCCATTCATCGCAAGCACCACGCCCATTCCGATCTCGAGGGGGATCCACATTCGCCAAACGAAGGCTTCTGGTGGTCCCACATGCTGTGGTTCCTCCCCTACGACACCCCCGAGCAGAACGACGCGATGTACCGTCGTTGGGCACCCGATCTGTATAAGGATCCGGTTTACCACCTCTTCCAGAAGACGTTCATTCTCGTCTCGGTCGCGTTGGGAGCGGTGCTGTACGCCGCGGGTGAATACTTCTACGGGCTGGGGATGTCCTGGTTGCTGTGGGGCCTCTGCCTGCGACTGGTACTCGCGTACCACTCGACCTGGTTCGTCAACTCCGCGACCCACATCTGGGGTTATCGCAACTACACGACCACCGACCGCAGCCGCAATTTGTGGTGGGTCGCGGTGCTCAGCTACGGCGAAGGGTGGCACAACAACCATCACGCGCATCAGCGGCTGGCGGTCCATGGCCATCGCTGGTGGGAAATCGACGTCACCTGGAACGTCATTCGCCTGCTGCGGGTCCTCGGACTGGCGACAAAGGTGCAGGACCGGATTCCGCAAAACGGCTGATTCCGATTTCGTTGCGTTCGAACGTGAACTCCAGGGGGACCACAGTGTGGTCCCCCTGGTTTTTTCGACGCCCCGCCTCGGTATTGGAAACGTGAAAGGACATGTCCAGCGATATCGCCTTCAGATTCGAATCGTTCCCATGCGAGCGGTATCTTCTTTTTTGTGCCCGGTCTCGTGGCACCCCAGGGAACCGATTACAATTCCCCGAGTTCGGTACGACTTCCCCTTGAATCTCAATCATGCACTGGCCAGAGTTCGTCTCCTTGCGGTTGAACCGTCGCGCCGTATTGCGGTCGGCGGGGGGAATGCTGGCGCTACCGTTTCTGGAATCCATCGCCGCCCGGGCGGGTGACGGGGATGGTCCCGCGAAACCTCCGTTGCGCATGGGAATCTATACTGTCACCGGCGGGACGGTGTTGGAGTCGTGGCGTGCGCCGACCGCTGGACCACTCGACAAACTCCCTTCGATCCTGAAACCGCTGGAGTTCGCCAGGAATGACCTGCTCATCGTCACCGGGTTGACGAATCATGGAGCTTCCGACGGATTAAACGGTCACGAACATTGCGCGTTCACACACCTGACCGGTGCCCCCAAGGCGGGAAAAGACAAGGGCCGACCCGTCGCGACAGTCTCTGTCGACCAGAAAGCCGCCGCAGGTATCGGTCGCGAGACGCTGCTCCCGTCGCTCGAGCTGGGCCTGACCAGTGGCGAGACGAAGTACTCGTTCCGCGAAGATGGACAACAGGTCCCCTACGAAGCCGACCCGCGCCAGGTTTTTGACCGCATGTTTCGCGGTCGTCCCCTGGTGCAGGCCAACTGGCGTCGCCGCGCGAATGGGAACGCGACACAACCCTCGGACACTCCAACCTACGAACGCGGTGTTCTCGACGTGCTGCTGTCGGAAGTCCGGGAACTCGACAGGAAACTTCCTCGCAGTGACCGTCGCCGGCTCGATGAATATCTCGGCAGTGTCCGCGCCGCCGAGACCCGGCTCGACAAGTTCGAACGGCGATTGCGCGTGGAACTGGCCGATTTGGCGGTGTCGAAAGGCGTTGAACTTCCGCGTCCCAACCTGCCGGCGGCGAAGATCCCCTATTGGCAGATCGAACGCGAACTCTACGAGGATCCGGAAAAACTGGCGGAGTACATCCGCCTGATGGGCGACCTGTGGGTTTTGGCGTTTCAAACCGATACGACCCGCGTCGCGACGCTGGCGGCCGGCTCGGACGAGGCGCTGTTCCCAGGCGTGGTGACCGTGGGTTACGAGCGGCACTGCCACACGCTCGAACATCAGGGAAACGCGGGACGCGTGGAAGACGCCGACCCGATCGCCCGCGAGGCGCTCCGGCAGATTCATACCTGGTACACGCAGCTCTTCGCCGAAATCGTCGCGCGATTGAAGTCGATCGACGAAGGGGGGACGTCGCTGCTGGACAACTGCGTGCTGCTGTATACGTCCTATATGGCGAATGGGGGACACTCACGCGAAGACTATCCCATCCTGCTGGCGGGGAACGCGGGGGGAACATTGCGGACCGGAAGACAGGTTGATTTTCCCGTGGGGACACCAATGTCGAACCTGTTTGTCGAGATGCTGGATCGCGTGGGTGTGCCGGTCGAGGAGTTTGGAGAAAGCCGCTCTTCGGAGAAGTCAGCATTCCATGGTCGACTCCCTGGGTTATGACACGATGAACGCTGACAAAACTTTGTTCGTCGCCGTCGGACATCGCGGCGTCCGGGCGACGTCGCCGGATGGCGAAAACTGGTCGGTCGCGGAGGTGGCAAAAGAGGGGCAAGTACTCCGAGCTGCCGCGTGTGGCAACGGTGTTTGCCTCGCCGTCGGCACATTTGGTGGCAGCAATCTGTTCGCCACGACCCGGGACGGAACCGAATGGAAAGTCGAGCAAAAAGATGCCCAATACCGGTTCTTTCTGCGTGGGCTCTGTTACGGGGATGAGCAGTTTTTAGGTCTGGGGGGCGACCCGGGGAGCGTCGGGGCGTCGAGTCCGTTTGTGATGACCAGCCGCGACGGCCTCGACTGGAGTGGTTTGAAGTCAATTAGCGGCAAAGAGATCCTGCGACGGGCGGCGTGGGGCAACGGCCGTTATGTCGCCGTCGGAGACCGTGGGCGACGGGCGACATCTTCCGACGGGCTGGAATGGAAAGACGCCGCTGGCGTGCGAGCGATCGACACACTGGTGGATCTGACGTTCGGCAACGGGTTATTCGTTGGTGTAGGTCTCCACGGATTGCGGATGACGACCCGCGATGGAGTCGAGTGGAGCCAGCCGGTGCGGGGGGAAGAGGGGGAACATCTCAACACGGTGTTGTGGACGGGCGAGCGATTCGTCGCGGTCGGCTTGGGGGGAACCTGGTTTTCCGCCGACGGTGTGGAGTGGCGACGCGAAGCGAACCGCAACGCGCCACTGACGGCCGCCTATGGAAATGGTCGCTACGTGGGGACCGCTTGGCGGGGACGGTTGTTGTTTTCCAACGACGCTGTCGATTGGCGTGAGGTTCACCGGTTACCGCACCACGCCGAGGCGGTAGCGTTTGGTATCGTGCAATGAACCCAATCGCATCGGAACTCGCGTTGAAGCGCGACCAATTGCTGGCATTGCTGTCCGGACTCGGTCGGGTCGCCGTCGCGTTTTCGGGGGGGATCGATAGCACGGTCGTGGCACAGGCCGCCCACCTGGCGTGTGGCGACGCGGCGGTCGCGGTGACGGCGTCGAGCGCGAGTCTGGCGAGTGGGGAACTCGACGACGCCCGACAGATCGCGAGTCAGATCGGCATCCGACACCTGGTGATCGAGACTCGCGAATTCGAGAGTCCCGACTATCTCAAGAACGCTCCGAATCGCTGCTATTTCTGCAAGACCGAACTCTACAACCGGCTTGAGGAATTGGCCCCGCGACTCGGCGTCGATGTGTTGCTGAATGGCGCGAACGTCGATGATCAGGGGGATTGGCGGCCTGGGATGCGGGCAGCGAGCGAGCATGCGGTCCGCAGTCCATTGCTGGAGGTCGGTTTGACGAAAGCCGAGGTGCGTGAACTCGCGCGGCATTGGGGGCTGCCCACTTGGGACAAGCCCGCGTCGCCCTGTCTGTCGAGTCGAATCGCCTACGGACTGGAAGTGACCCCCGAGCGGGTGGCGCGGGTGGATCAGGCGGAACTGTTTCTCAAGCGGGAATACGGCCTCAGGGAGTTCCGCGTACGGCACGAAGCGAATGATCTGGCCCGACTGGAACTGCCGCTGGAGGAACTGCCACGGCTGCTTAACCCGGAAACGCGACAGCGAATCACCTGTCGGATGCATGAGCTGGGCTTTAAGTATGTCACACTCGACCTCGAAGGGTTTCGCTCGGGGAGTATGAATGCGGGATTGCCGTTGGTGGAGTTGGGGTAGCGAGCAGAAAGTCGCACATTGACGTCGGACCACGCCCCTGAATTTGCCTTCTCGGAACCCAATTGCGACAATCGGCCGACGATCGAACTCTTACTCCATTCCACCGGCGAACATGTCCTCCACACCCTCCAATTCGTTTCGCGGTGTCGCCCGCCAATGTGATCGTGACTTCTACGAGCGGGAATTGGCGACGTTCATCCCACCCCGCGTCTTCGACGCTCATTGCCATCTGTGGTACGAAGACGAAGTTCCGTTCCGGATTCCGGGATATTCGGGTGATGTCGGTGCCGATGAATACCTGCGGCTCGTGGACGAGCTGCATCCCGGGCGCGAGATGGGAGCGTTGTTCCTCAGTTACGCGATTCCCACCAAGCCCGCGGGGCGCGATCGCACCAATGAAATGACCGGGCGCGAGACCGCCAAGAATCCCCGGTTTCGGGGTGAGTTCTTCATCCGCCCCGATGATGATCCGGAGTGGGTCCGTCAGGAAGTCCATCGGCTGAAGCTGCACGGGCTGAAATGCTACCACACGTTTTCCGCCAGCAAGCCGACGTGGGAGTCTTCCATCCCCGAGTTTCTGCCCGAGCGACTTGTGCAGCTCGCACACGAAGAGGGGTGGGTCATCACGCTGCACATGGTGAAGTCGCGGGCGGTCGCCGACCGCGAGAATTACGAGTGCATCCGCCGCTATTGCGAACAGTATCCCAACATGAAGCTGATTCTCGCGCACTCAGCCCGCGGGTTTCAGCCCGCGCACAATCTGGAAGGATTGCCGCACTTGAAGGGACTCGACAATCTTTATTTCGACACCAGCGCCAATTGCGAACCGATCGCGCATCAGGCGATCATCCGCATTCTGGGGCACGATAAATTGATGTACGGCAGCGACCTGCCGATCAGCCACATGCGGGGGCGATCGCTCTCCGCCGCCGACTCGTTCCTCTGGCTGTATGAAGAGACGCCGGTCTGGGGCGAGAAGCATTCGAAAATTGATCCGGTCCTCATCGGGTTGGAACATTTGCGCTCGGTCAAATGGGCCTGCTGGTCGGAACGTCTGACCGATAGCCAGATTGAAGACGTTTTCTGGAACAACGCGGCGAAACTGCTGAATGTCCGCTGAACCGCTTTTTGATCGCTGGAGAACTCCCTTGACACAATCTGCCAACTCGACTCGCCGCGATTTCCTGCTCACCGGGGCTCTGGCGACGGCTTCGCTGGCGACTTACATCCCCGCTCGGGCGCTGGGGCTGGAAGGCAAGACCGCACCCAGTGAAAAAATCTCGCTGGGGGTGATCGGCATTGGGCCGCGTTGCACCTATGACTTGAAAGCGATGCTGCCGTTCCCCGATATCCAGTGCGTGGCGATCGCCGACGTGCAGGCGAAACGTCGCGACGCGGGGAAACTGCTCGTCGACGAACACTACGGCAATCGTGACTGCAAGCTGTATCGCGATTTCCGCGAGCTGCTCGATCGCAAGGATATCGACGCGGTCCTGATCGCGACGGGTGATCGCTGGCACGCGGCCGCCTCGATCGCGGCGGCGAAGGCGGGGAAGGATGTCTACAGCGAGAAACCGTGCGGCATCACGATCGCCGCTTGTCAGGAACTCGCCGAGACCATGCGCCGCGAGAAGCGGGTGTTTCAAGCCGGGACACAGCGGCGCAGTGTTCCCAATTTTCAAAAAGCGGTGGAATGGGCGCAGAGCGGGAAACTCGGCAAGCTCCACACAATGCATGCCTCGGTCTATATTCCGACGCTCGACAACAGTTGGCTCCCCGCACAGCCGACTCCGCAGCGGGACGTTGTCGATTGGAATCTCTGGCTCGGGCCAGCGGCCTGGCGGCCGTTCAATCAGCAATATGTGGATGGCAAATGGCGCGGCCAGTGGGACTTTGACTCCGGTGCGAGGTTACTCGACTGGGGGGCGCACACGGTCGATCTGTGCCAGTGGGCCAATCATGCCGACGATACGCTGCCGATCGAATATGAACCGTCCGAAAAGAACATTATCTGTCGGTATGCGAACGGGGTGAAGATGATCATCGACTTTCTGCCCACACCGTTTGGCGACCGGGCCCCGCACTATGTCACGCGGCTGGGAACGTGTCCCGTCCGGTTCATTGGCGACGAGGGATCGGTCGAGACCGGGGACGAAGGGGAGATTGTCGCGCAGCCCGATTCGCTGCAAAAACAGGTGACCGACGACTTGAAGCGGGTGCGGGGCCTCGACGTCTCAGCTCACGCCCGGAACTTTTTCGATTGTGTCCGATCGCGGAAAACGACGACCGCCAATCCCGAAGTGATGCGACGCTCGCACATCGCGTGTCACGCGGCGGCGATCGCCTGGATTCTGAACCGCAAACTGACGATCGACCCGGTGAAGGAAGAGTTCATCGGAGATGCTGAGGCGAATCTGCTCCGCAGCCGGGGGTCACGCGACTGGTTTTCGACATAGGTTGTCGACGAGCGATCCACCTGGTAGTCGCTTGTTGGCGCTGGCCGGCTGTTGCATAATCCGCACTTGATCTGTTCTGAGAGTTTCTCATTCGCCGACTTCGAGGACTGCGCTATGATCGCCCGTCTGATGACCGCTTTGCTGATGATCGCCGGCTTGGTGTCCGTGGCGTCGGCGGAGCCTGTGGTGAAATTGACCAAGTCAGCCGACGCGGTGGCGGTCACCATTGACGGCGCGGAATTCACGACGTTGCGGACGGCGAAATCGCAGCCCAAACCGTACTTTTTCCCTGTGCGCGCCGCCGATGGAATCAGTGTCGTGCGACCGCTGGAAAAGCCAGAAGATCACCCGCACCACAAGGGAGCGTGGTGTTCCATCGACGAAGTGAATGAGATCAAGTTCTGGGCCGAGAAGGGGAAAATCGAAAACGTCAGCGTAGAACTGACCGTTCCTGAAGGGAACCCGGCCCGCATGAAGATAGTGAACCATTGGCTGGGGAACGATGGCAAGCCTTTGCTGATCGAGACAGTGCAGGCGGCGTTCTTCGCGAACCGGGTTCTGGTCTACGATTTGGAGTTTCAGGCGGCCGGCCAAAAGGTGACGTTTGGTGACACGAAGGAAGGGATGTTTGGCATCCGTGTCGCCGACACGCTGCGCGGGAAACAGGGGGGGCAGATCAGTAACGCCGAGGGATAGAAGGGGGAGAAAGAGTGCTGGGGTCAGCCTTCGAAGTGGGTCGACTATGTCGGAACCGTCGAAGGGCAAACCAAGGGGGTCACGCTGTTTGACCACCCCAAGAACTTCCGCCCGTCGCGATTTCATGTCCGCGACTATGGATTGTTCACCCTCAGTCCGTTTGGTCAGAACGCCTACACAAACGGACAACTTCCCGCCGACCCGTTTGTCCTCGACGCGGGGAAATCGGTTCGCCTGCGGTATGGCCTGTACATTCATGATGGCGACACGGCGGCAGGAAAGGTCGGTGCCGCTTATGAACAGTTTTTAAAGGCGGTGGACGAAGTCTGAATCCGGTGAACTATTTGCCAGCGTCGGCACACTCGTTCTCAAGGTCGCCAAAACTCTGCGACAATTCGGGGTTTCCCAGTTTCGGATAGAGCAGTCGGGTCTTGCGAATCAGCTTTCGGGTTTCCTCCCGTTGCCCCACCTGGAACAGGCCACGAGCGACCCGCAGTCGCGCTCCGAGCCAGGCTTCGGTTCCGGGGCGGTGTAGCGATTCCAGTTTTCGCAATGCGACGAGCCCGGCACGCTGCTGGTCGGCATCGGAAAGCGAAAGCAGAAAGTCACCCTGTTCCGCCAGAACCGAAGCATCACGGGGGTGAGCGGTCGCCAGTCGTGAATACACTTCGACCGACTCCAATGTATGCGCATTCGCACGCAAGGCCCGCGCGAGAGCCAAGTCGAGTCGCTTCAGTTCGGCCGGTTGCAACTCAGCCCGCCGTGCGTCGAGAGTGCGGGCGGCGGTCAACTGAAGATCCGCCAGACCGTTCAGCGGATCCTGTCGGGCATCCGCCGAGAGGGAACCGACGCCTTCCAGAATCCCCAGAAGTTCCAGTGGGCTGGACTTCGCGACCTGTTCCAAGACCCGCCGGGCCTCACTGAACCGCTGTTGTCCCGCGAGCGACAAGACCCGCAACTGCATCCCCCGTACCCGCTGTTTCCCTTCCGCAGACCACTGTTCCGGAGTCAGTTCGTCATCCGAATCCTTGACTTGTTCTAACGATTCGAACACCCGGGTCAGAAGTCGATCGGAACCAACAAAGTCGGGCGGGCTTTTTCGCTGTAGAATGGAAGCCAAAGCCAACGCGGTCTCAACCTGATCCCGGCTCAATACATCGGGCGGAGCCGACAGAGACGCCGTCAGGTAGGCGACCGCTGCTCGTTCAAATTCCCGGGAATTCTCACTCGCTCCTAGCGATTGCAAGTGTTGTTCACAAGCCCGAGCGGCCCCCGTTCGCGCCGCCACAAATCGGGCATGCGCGGGGGGAATCTTCTGATAGTGGGCGAATGCGGTGCCGAATTCGTGGTCATACGCGAGCAACTCGGCGAACATCCATTCGGCTTCCGGCCCCGTCGCGTCGGCCGCGAAATCGCGCGTGTGTCGTTCGAGCGAATTGCGATACGCATCGTGTGTCGCCGGGGATCGTTCTCGCTGCCATTCGCGTCCCAGCGCATACGCCGCCAGCAGATGCGCCTCACCGGCTCGGGCGTGGTCGCGGTAGGTGGTCGCCAGTTCGTTCAAATCGGTGGCCGCCGCTGTCCAGTCTTCCCGTTTGAGCGCGATCGAACTCCGTTGCATTCCCAGTGTGAACGCCCGGTCGGCGAGGCCGGCGGCGTGTGCCTGGCTCGCCGCCACGCCGTACAGTCGCTCGGCTTCGGGCAGATTCCCCGCGAAAAACGCCCCCTGTGCCCGCAGTGAAAGAGCCGCGAGTTCTGGTCCCAAGAGCCGCTCTTCGCGGACCGCGTCCTGCAAAGCGGACAGCCTTTCGCTCCACTCTGGACCAAGTTGCCCCGTTCTCTCCAAGACGTACTTCTCGAACACCTGAAATTCATGAGTGGCAGTTCGCGATCCCCGAGGCTCGGTTCGTCGCCAAATGGCCGAGAGCAGCTCGGCAGTGAGCAAGTCGCGCTCCCCCTCCAGGTCTCCAGTTAACCGTGCGGACTCTGGCGTTCCGGCCTGCAGTCGCTCAAGCAGTGCCCGGGAGGCGTCGAGATTCGCGTCGGCGATTCGACAACGAATCTCCTCAAGAGTCAGACGGAGCGCGGTCTGTGCGTCGGGTTCCCGTTTTCTGACCAGCTCGATTTGTTTTCGGGCCTGAGCGGAGTCTCCATGCAGTCGCGTGGCGCGGATCATGAGCAGCCGCGATTCCCAGCCCACTTCGTCTTCATCCCGACTGTCGGCAAGCGTTTTCAACATGCGCTGGGCCTCGTTGAGATGGGCGGCCCGGTCGGGAGAGTCTGCCAGATGGATCTCGGCCAGGTCGGTCAACGCTTGTCCCAGCATTCGCCGAACCTGGTAGTGCAGACTGCGGAGTTGGTGCGCGGGAATCGAACCTGCGTCCGATTTCTTCCCCGAAGTCGATTTGGCTTTGGCCAGTACTCCTTCGAGTTGGCGGAACTCGTCGCACGCCGTCGTCAATTCGGCGATCCCTTTATCGCGCACGGCGGCGTCCCAGGGGGCGACAGACAATCGCCACCGGCAGAACGAACCGATCTCCGATCGAACCAGGCCGCGTTGTGTCTGTAACAACAGTCGACGAGGATTGGCAGGCTGGTTTTTCAACACCTCATCGACAATGTTGCCAGCCCGATCCCACAAGCCATCCCGCTCGGCGGAGGGAAGCATCCGCGCCTGTTCCAGCAGCGTTCTGGAGAGCTCCAACGTGAGGTCGGCTCGTTCGCCCGCCCCGAGTTTCTGCGGCTGCAGTCGATGTTCGCAATAGCTGACGGCTAGACGGTGCAGGCCACGCGTCCGCAGGCCGGCGAGATAACGTGTGGTGGAGTCGTCGAGCGATTCGGCGGCCGGAAGGAGGGACTGGCTGAAGACAAAGAAGAGGATTACCCGCAGAAAAAGATACCAGTTAGGACAACGGGTGAACGCTTTCAGTCGCGGTCCGAAACGGGTGCTGAACAAGAAACGCGTCACGGGAGGGCGAAGCTCCTGCTGAGCCGCCAATGTGCTTTCGACTGCAAAATCACGTTCTCTGGGCAGCCTTCGGCCCGCATTCGGAAAACGGACGACACACCGCGATTCATCGGAAGTTTCCATCCTTCCTCGAGGTGGGTTTGCGCATGTCGAACGACTCGCGGTGACTTTCGGATGCGGGTCGATTGCTGCCCGGAGTACGATTTTCGCATGATGAAGCGCAGCGGCGGCTCGGCAGGAGCCTCGCCCTCCCATGACGTCGCGCCCTCCCATGGAGTCGCGCGATCCCGTGGAGTCTCGCGTTCCCGAAGGGCCGCTGAACCGCCTCATGGCGTCTTTCCCGGACCGGCTGCGAATTGGATTGACTGGAATTTCGCGCTCCGACAGGTGTCGAACACCCGAATCATCTCACCACTTTCGACATCGGGTTCGATATGCAATACGACGGGGCTTTCCGGCGCGATCTTCGACAACTGAGCCGCATGATCGTTCGCCCGTCGTCCCGGCGGGAGAGTCGAATCGAAACGACATCAACCGGCGCTTCCAGGGGATCGACCGTTGGGCTCGGTGCCCCCGAGGTCGCGGTGGTGCCGTCGGGGGCCAAGTCGGCCTTCAGCACCAGTTCCTGGATGTTGAGTGCCGACGCGCAGACAAAAAAGATCAACAGATTGAACACCACGTCGATCATGGGGGTCATCATGTTTTCGCTGATGTCGGCCCGGGAGTAATGACTGGGGACCCGCATCGGTCACTCCTTCAAGACGGCGAATCGCACGCGGGTGACTCCCTGCTTCGCACATGTGAGGAGCAACGGTTCGAATCGGCCGTAGGGAACTCTGCGATCGGTGCGGATCCGCACCTCGACATTCGCGGCCCCATGTGCCGCGGTCGACTGGGCCAGTAGCGCCTCGATTTCCTGGGGCGTGGCTTCACGCGGTCCCAAGAGCATCCGGCCGTCGAGCAGCAGCGTGATTGTCAGCCGTTTTCCCGATTGTTCGAGTTCCGCTTCGCCACCACCCGCACCGGGGAGTTCAATCTCCTCGGTCGCTTCGCTGTGCGCGTAATGGCTGGCGACGAGAAAGAAAATGATGAGGTTGAACACCACATCGATCATGGGGGTGAGGTTGAACTTCAGGCCTCCCCCGCGATTTCGGCTCGGGATCTTCATTCGGCCCCTCCAGCCAGCGAGCCGTGGGTTTCGCGGTCGTCGGGGGAGTGGCCAGCGTCGCGGGACCGAGCCGTTTTCGCGGCTTGTCGTTTCTGATTGGCCAGCGACCGCTTGTAGCCAGCAAAGACGTGTTCCGCCATCAACGTCGTTTGGGCGACCAGCTCATCGACGCGATTTCGCAAGATCGAGTAAATCGCCAGCGCGGGGATCGCGACGCACAATCCCTGCAATGTCGTGACCAGCGCTTTGTAAATGCCGGGGGCGAGTTCCGAAACCTGGGGATTGGTTTTCTGTTCAAATTCCATGAACGCCAGAATCATCCCCCAGACGGTCCCCAGCAGCCCCAGCATGGGGGCGATCGTTCCGATGACGGTGAAGTACTCCAACCCTCGAAACATCCGGGCGGCCTGCTGCTGGCTGGCGTCTTCCATTGCCTTTTCGACGGCGCTGTAGCCCATGCCCGCCTCGGTCAGGCCCGCCGAAAGGATGTAACCGAGGTAGCTCGGCTGATTCTGACACGCCTGATTCGCCTCCTGGAATTGCCCGGCGGCGATCCTCGTGTGAACTTCTTCCGCGAGTCCGACCGGCATCAATGTGGTTCGCCGCAAGGAGAGAAGTTGCTGAACCAGCAACGCGACCATCCAGACACTGATCGCCATGATGATCCAGCCAATCGTGCCCCCCGCTTCGAGCAGCGCCCAGACGTCGAGCTGTTTCACGGCGGGGGCTTCTTCCGCGGCCCCGGCGCGCGCCGACAGCGTAATCGAAACGAACAGGGCGAGAGTGACACGGCCCGCCCAACGGAACAACGGCTGCCTGCGCGGCAGCGCGCGGGGAACACCGCGATTCGAATCCATCCGCAATCGGGTCAACGGTCGATCCTTCATTGGCTTGGTGTACGCTCGCGACGAGTGTCATTCGCGCGACTTGGTCGGCGTGGTGTCGGGGCGTCGGCAGGTGGCTTTTCAATCGTACGCCGCGCCCGGAGTTGATCCTCCGCCTCGCGGGCGCTACTCGTTCCGGGAAATCGTTCGACGGTTTCGCGAAACATCGTCTCGGCTTCCTGCGACTGACCGATTTTGGCGAGCGCACGGCCCGCTTCAAAAGTGGCCCGCGCCGCAAGGCGGTAATCGTAGTCACACAACACCGGCAATCGCGTCCAATAGGCCGCCGCCAGTTCGTGGTCATGCCGTCGCGACGCCGCCTCGGCGAGCAGGTAGCTCGGTCCCCCTTGCAGGTCGGCGGGAAGCGAGTTGATCGAGTGTTCCCAGTAGACGAGTTCACCCGGGACAACCCGGCCGCTGAACGCCTCATCACGACGCAGTTGCCACTGCGCCAGGGGACGCAGCGTGTCCGGTCCGTTTTTCGCCAGGTCTCGCAGGGTCGACTGAGCTGAACGACCGAGTTCGCGATCCTGAAAGAGCAAACTGGCTCCGATCAGCCGGGCCGCGTCGTTCGCGCCATTCAGCCAGCCGCGGGCCGAGGTCAATGCCGTTTCGGAAATTGACTCGTTGACCCAGATCAACGGAATAACGCGCAGGTGACGCGTCTCGGGATCACTTTTGTAGAGCGCGAGGAATCGCACGCCGGCAGAGGCGTAGTCAGACCGGCGCACCGCGCAGCGGATCAGCTCGGCGAGAATTTCACGACGTCCCCAGGCGCGCGGTTCCTGCTTGAGAGCCAATTCGAACTGCTCAACGGCACCATCGACGTCCTCTTCCTGCCACAACTTGAGTCCCCGTTCATGACTGGGGAGTCGATCGGTTTCGATGTCGATGACTTCGTCGGCGGGATAATGTTGGAACGAACCACCGCCGGTCGGCTTCAGGTCGAGTCCCTTGCCAGAGAATTCCACGATTTGTCCCGTGACCGTGACCCGCCCGATCGAACCAGGCTTGCGCAACACGACTTTGTCTTCCGCGCGAGCGGCTGGAACGAGCGCGCCCGCCACCAGTGCGCACACCAGCGTTGGAATCGCGAACCCGCACCACCACACGGGAAGGCTACCGCTTGCGGGTGAATTTCTGGGTGTCTTGATAGGCATAGGTGCCGCCGTTTTCACGGGCGAGGCGTTTGGTCCAATAGGCGTCGGGCGTAGAGAGGTTATTCCCTTTGCCAAACTCGACAACGCAAATCCGAGCGCGTCCCGAGTTGCGTTTGCGAATCTCCGCGAGATCGCCCGCGTCGACCCACGGTTCCCCGGCATCGGTGAGGAAGAAGATGACGTCGGGTCGGAGCTTCAGCGCTTCGAGCAAGGCGCGTTTGTGTTCTGTTCCGCCGGCGGGTTGGACTGACCGGATATGCTGAGCAGCGAGATTGCGATTCGCTTCGCTCCCTTTGAACATCGAGTTCCGCTGACCAGCGGTCGGCATCGGAAGAATCTGGTCGTTGTAGAAGATGATTTGGAACTCCTGCTCGTCTTCGATCTGCGCGATGCTGGCCAGCAGTTCCGCCTTCGCGACCTGGATCGCTCCATGCTCATACATGCTCCCCGAGGCGTCGAGGACGAAGACAAACCGCTTCCCTTCCTGACCCTGACCGAAAAAGGCGACGCGACCTTCGCCCGTTCCCGGTTTCCCCACTCCTTTGCCGCGCCCTTCCGCCCCCCGGACCAAGTCACGCGCGTCCCCTCCGGACGCCGAGGGGGTTCCGGCCGCGCGCGGACCAATTTTCGGCTGACCGACCTGCGGCAACTCGATGGGAATGGGAGGGGAATCGTCCACGGGAAGGGCTGCGGTCGAGGACTCGGCGGAGCGGGTCGATGCCTCAACGTCGTCCTGGGGAGATTTCTCCGTCGCCCCACCGGTCACTTCCGCCGTTCCCATCTCGCTACCCGATTCGGGGGAATCACCGCGAGTGAAGATTCCCACCGTTCGGAATTCATCGGTTCCGGAACCGCGAGGAGCGACCGGGCGCAAGAACAGCGCCAACAGCAACAACAGAATCAGATGCACAATCGCCGACGCGATCCAGCCCGGAATCACACCCCGGGTCGACGTGGGCCACGCGGTCGCAGGGTGCGGTGTGTCGGCGGCAACGTCCATGACCAGCTCGAAGTGGAACCACAAGCGACGCCCTCCCGGCCGTCGACTCATCAGCGTAAGTCTATGACTGCTGTGGAATTGAGTCAATCGGAGTGTCGACACAATCGATGAACTGGTCCGAAGCCAACAATACCGAACAAAAGTACCGGCAAACCCTCGATAAGTGAATCCCACTGGATTCGTCGTTCACCAAACAAAAATTGAGCGGAACGAAAGAGAATGCGGTCATCAGTGAAGCTGTAAAGCCACCGTGAATTCCCGCAGATTCTCAACCGTTCCGCTCAATTTCATGCACGTTTATACCCCCAAGGGGATTCGAACCCCTGTTGCCGGACTGAGAACCCGGAGTCCTGGGCCTCTAGACGATGGGGGCAACAACGCACGTGGGGATAAGTATACACCGCCGTTCGTGGTTGTCAAATCTTGATCCTCTTCGAACGCGATCCGCAACCCTCCCTCCTCTACCGCGATCCGAAGTAGTAGAGCACGATCGCCAGAATGTAATTTCGCACGTCTTTCGGCAATGCGTCGCTTTCGTTCAGGAAGTACACCAGCGAAATCCCGACCACAACCAAAATCACCACCATCGCGTTGAGGTCGTTCCACAGCCGGATGTGAGTTGGTGGCTGACCCGGTTTCGAATCCCGGCTGAACAAGACCCGGGACGTTGCTCCCAGCAGGTACGACGCCCCCGCGATCATGATCTCGGGAACATCCGACACCGTCCGGACACCATGGACTGTGTACATATAGTAACCCACCCCGCCGAACGCAGCCAAAATCAGGATCCGCATCATGTAGCGGGGAAGGTACAACGGATGACGTTCCGCAGGAATCTGCCCGTCCCGTTCGAGTCGCTCGAGCGTCTCGTTGGACACCCGTACATACCGTCGCGAGTTGAAGTAGTGGGCGACGGCGATCAACACCGTGGCGTTCCACAATTTCAACGACCACCACGGTCAGAATCAATATCGTCACCAGGGCACGCACGCTCCCGACGGGCAATCCCAACGGGGGACGGGCCATGGGGTTTTCCGCACTGTCATTTCCCGCAGACATAGCTCGCAGCCTTTCAGAACGACTTGGAATTTCAGTTGCTTTCAATAAGGTAACGGAATTCCCAGTTCAATGGTTCAAAACCACCCCACCTCCACAATAGTCCTCTGTCGGGGCTTCGCCTCTTCGCCGCTTTCAGGCAACGTCGTCTTCCTCATCGTCACGTTCAGGACGCGGCGGGGGTTCGATCGGGTGTTCGGCCTGCGCTCCGGGGCTTTGAAGCTGGCCGTGCCGCATTTGCGCGCGATAGAGCTGGGCGTACTTTCCGTCGCGGGCCAGAAGTTCATCGTGCCCGCCACACTCCACCATCCGCCCCTGTTCCAGTACGACCAGCCGATTCGCCTGCCGCAGGGTGCTGAGGCGGTGGGCGATCGCAATTGTCGTCCGGCCACGCACCAAGTTGTCGAGCGCTTCCTGAATCTGTTGCTCGGTCGTCGTATCGACGGCCGATGTCGCCTCGTCGAGAATCAGAATCCGCGGATCGATCAACAGCGCCCGCGCAATCGACACGCGCTGGCGTTCTCCGCCGGACAGGGTCTGTCCCCGCTCGCCCACCAGCGAGTCGTAGCCGTCCGGCAGTCGCAGAATGAACTCATGCGCCCGCGCCGCCTTCGCCGCCGCGATGATCTCGGCCCGGGTCGCTTCGGGCTTCCCGTACGCGATGTTCTCGGCGATCGTTCCAAAAAACAGAAACGGCTCCTGGAGCACAATGCCGATGTTCTTGCGGTAATCGTTGACGGAAAATGTGCGGATGTCCTTTCCATCGACGAAGATCCCGCCTGCGGAGACGTCGTAGAACCGGCAGATGAGATTCACGAACGTACTTTTACCCGCGCCGGTCGTCCCCACCAGGCCGATCATTTCTCCCGGGGCAATGGATAGACTCACGTCGTCCATCACTTGGCGGTTGCCGTACCGGAAGCTGATGTTTCGGGCTTCGATTCGTCCTTCGATCCTCCCGACCGCGACCGGATGGGCCGGCTCGGGAACACTGGGTACCCGGTCAAGAATCTCGAAGATCCGCTGGGCGCTGGCGGCGGCGCGCTGGGTGCTGGTCGCCATGCGGCTCATTGATTCGAGCCGGGTGTAGAAGTTGCCAATGTAACTGTTGAACGCGAACAGTGTGCCGATCGTGACGGTGGCACTTTCCCCCAGAATCAGCCACGAACCGACGGCGAGAACAACAATCAGTCCGATGCGGTTGAGAAACGCGACCATCGGCCAGAAGAACGTCCAGACCACGTTCACCCGGTCATTGGCATTCACAATGCGTTGGTTGGCGTCGCGGAATTTTTCGACTTCCCGTTTCTCCTGAGCGAACGCTTTGACGACGCGGATGCCGGGGATGGTGTCGGCGAGAATGCTGGTCATATCCCCCCAGGCGCGGTAGCCAGTGGAGAACCCGTGCGTCAACTTGCCGCGAATGCTGAAGGTCAGCCAGGCGACGATCGGAAACGTGCAGAGCGTGGCGGTCGCCAGAGTGGGATCCATCCAGTACAGCACGATCACCGTCCAGATAATGGTGAGGGTGTCGGTGACAAAGTCCATCAGGTTGTCCGACAGAAAACTGCAAATGCGGTCGGTGTCGGAGCTGATGCGGGCGACCAGATCACCCGTTCGTTTCGCGCCGAAGAAGTCGAGCGAAAGCTGTTGCAGATGCTGGTAGGTCCGGTTGCGTAGGTCCGCCGAGATGCGTTCTGAAAGACAGGCCAGAACCCACCCCTGGGCCCAGGCGAACGCCCAAGCCAAAAAGCCGGCGGCGACCATGACCACCAGATAGTAGGTGACCCGGCTCTTGAGTTCGGGTTTGGTCAGTGGGGGTTGAGTGGTCTTCGCCGCTTCGTCTGGATTGACCGCAGGGGGATTGTTCTGGCCCCCTCCCGCGTCGGCGGTCGCCTGGACGGTCCGCTGTTCATTGTCGTAGCGGATGAAGTCGTCGATCAGCGACTTCTGGTAAATCGGGGGGACCATGCTGGCGAAGGTCGTCAGAATGGGGAGGACCGCTCCCCAGAAGGCGTGGCCGAACCGGTGACGGACGAATCCCAGGAGTCGAAACCGCGAACTGATCGATGCGTCTCTCGGAGGGGTAAACCCTTCGTCGGTCGGCTCGGTCGGGGTGAGAGACAATTTTCTCGGTCGACCCGCCCGATGGTCGGACCAGGCGTCGAGCAGCTCTTTCGCAGACTCGGCACAGGTGATCGTATAGTACCAGACGCCGAGTCGACGCTCTGCACCCAGGGCCTCCAGAACTCCCATCCCACCCTTGTCGCGCAGCATGACATTGCGGATTGCGTCGAGTGGGATGGATTCGAGCGGGGGACTGGCGGAGTCGCCGTCGTTCGGGAAGAGTCCCCAGAGGAGTCTGCGATCGGTGAGCAATAACAGTCCGGACCGATACTCTCTTTCAGGCCCCAAATCGTGGCGGAAAGCCGCCGCAACCGATTCTCCTGATTGAAGTTCCGACTCAAACCTCCGCTTGAGATCGGGGGCGAGGCGGTACCAGTCGTCGGCGGGGTCACTCACAGGGGATGGCCTTGGAGGGCAGTGTTTTGGTGATATACATTCACCGCGGTCACCGATAGAATAGCCCGAGTTTTCACGGAAGAGAAGCACCTCTTCCGAACTCCCCGCCTTTCAAAGCCCTCCCCGTGCGCTCCACCCGCGGCAACTACCTCGATGGATTCGCCAGTCTCCTCGGTTCCCCAGGGGGTTCCTAATGGAAATCCGCAAGATCCTCACACTTCGGGGTCCTAATATCTGGTCCCGGCACCCGGTGCTAGAAGCCTGGGTTGACCTGCAGGATCTCAAAGACTCCCCATCCACCTCGATCCCGGGTTTCAACGAGCGGCTGATGAGCTGGCTCCCCTCAATGATCGAGCATCGCTGCAGCTACGGCGAACGGGGGGGATTCTTCCAGCGGCTGCGCGACGGAACCTACCCCGCCCACATTCTCGAACATGTTTCGCTCGAACTTCAGACTCTTGCCGGCACACCGGTCGGGTTCGGGAAGGCGCGGGAAACATCTGAGGAAGGGGTTTTTAAGGTCGTCATGCGCTATCGCGACGAACAGGTCGCCCGAGCCTGTCTGCTCGCGGGGCGCGAGTTGTTGTTGGCCGCGATTTACGACCGTCCGTACAACGTCGAGGCGGAAGTCAAACGACTGCATGGACTGGTGGACCGGGTTTGCCTGGGGCCCAGCACCCTGGCGATTGTGGCGGCGGCCGAAGCCCGCGGCATCCCGACCCGACGGCTGAATTCTGGGAGTCTGGTGCAGTTGGGACAGGGAATCGCCCAACGTCGCATCTGGACCGCTGAGACTGACCAGACCAGCGCCATCGCCGAGTCGATCGCGCAGGACAAGGAATTGACCAAGTCGCTGCTGCGGGCGGTCGGTGTGCCGGTTCCCGAGGGGCGCGTCGTCGACACGCCGGAAGACGCCTGGGAGGCGGCGAGCGAGATTGGCGTGCCGGTGGTCGTGAAGCCGCGGGACGCGAACCACGCCCGGGGTGTGTTCACCAACCTCACCGCCCGGCACGACATTGAAAAGGCGTTCCAGGGGGCTTCGCGAGAGGGTTCGGGGGTCATCGTCGAACGCTTCGCCGCTGGCGATGAACACCGCCTGCTGGTGGTGGGAGACGATCTCGTGGCGGCGGTCCGGGGCGAAGCGGTGACGGTCTCGGCCGACGGCCAGCTCACGCTGCGCGAGCTGATCGACACACAGTTGAATTCCGATCCCCGGCGGGGCGAGGATGAGTCGTTCCCGCTGAGCTTCATCGAATACGACGAAGTGACGTTGCTTCAACTCGAACGCCAGGGTTTTACACCCGATTCGGTTCCCCCTGCGGGAACCACCATCCTGGTGCAGCGGAACGACAATCTGTCGATCGACGTGACAGATCTTGTCCATCCCACAGTTGCGTTGCACGCCGTCCTGGCGGCGAAGACGGTCGGGCTGGATATCGCCGGCCTCGACATTGTGGCGACCGACATCTCGCAGCCGCTGGAAGAACAAGGGGCGGTCGTGGTGGAAGTCAATGCCGGCCCGGGGCTGCTGATGCACTTGAAGCCGTCGGTGGGGAAACCACGCCCGGTCGGCGACGCGATTGTGGGAATGCTGTTTCCCGGAACCGCGAATGGGCGGATCCCGATCGTCAGCGTCACCGGGACCAACGGCAAGACGACCGTCACCCGGCTGATCAATCATCTCTTAACACATCAGAACCGCGCGGTCGGCGAGACGACCAGCGACGGCATCAACGTGATGGGTCGGCGGATCGAAGGGGGCGATTGCAGCGGACCGCGGAGCGCCCGCAAGGTGTTGCTGAACCCACTCGTCGAGGCAGGGGTGTTCGAAGCGGGACGGGGCGGGATTCTGCGGGAGGGGCTGGGTTTCGATCGCTGCGATGTCGCCGTCGTGACGAACATCGCCGGCTGTGACCACCTGGGTCAGTCGTATGTCGACACTCCCGAGCAGATGTTCTCCGTGAAGCGGTGTGGCGTCGACGTCGTCTTGCCGACCGGGGCGGCGGTTCTGAATGCCGCCGACCCCCAGACTGCGCAAATGGCCGACCTCTCCGCAGGCGCGGTGATCTTTTTCTGCCTGGAACCGAATCATCCGGTGGTCGCCGCTCATGTCGCCGCCGGGAAACGCGCCGTCGTACTGGAAGAGGGAGCGATCGTTCTGGTTGAGGGAGCGTCAAAACAATCCGTCCTCCCCGCGAACCAGGTTCCACTCACCTGGGCGGGGCGACTCGGTTTTCAGATTGAAAACGTGCTGGCGGCGACTGCGGCGGCGTGGCACCTGGGACTGTCGCTGGAACAGCTCCGGTCAGGACTGGAATCGTTCGCGGGAGGGCCGACGCAGCTCCCCGGACGATTCAACACGTTTGAGACCAAGGGGGCGACAGTGGTGGTTGACGATTGCCACAACCCGTCGG
>JAPLOC010000345.1:24127-25211 GCA_026692825.1 Planctomycetota bacterium
CCCGTCGGCACTCCGCTCGGTGATCGCGAGTCTCGATGGTTTGAAAGTGAGTCGGCGGAGTGTGATTTACTCCGCCGGCCGACGGCGCCGCGATGCCGACCTGATTGAGCAGGGAGAGTTGCTCGCCAGCTCGTTCGATCGGGTGACAATTTACTTCGACAGTTCGTGTAACGACCGGACTCCTGCGGAACTGTTCGCATTGTTCCGGACGGGGGCCGATCGTGCCGCGAAACGTCGCGCGACGGAATGGCTCGACGTTTTGGAACAGCGGGCGGCGCTTCAAAAGGCCGCGATCCAACTTGCCGCCGGCGAACTGCTGCTGGTCCAGACCGAGGACGACGGAGTCGAGCCGACCGTCGATTTGGTGCAGCGGATGCTGTCGGTCCCGAGTGGCCGACACGTTGAAGGAACCCAGCCCGCGCGCCCGACCGATTCACAATCCGCCGCCTTCACCTGACGACAACGCCAGCCGCCGCCCACTTCGAACCGCGTGAACCTCAAGCAGTTTTGACGCCCCCCCCGAACTCACCCAGCCTGAAATCCCGCCGAGCGCTCTGTCCCACCCAGCGCCCCGAGAGATCCTTGTGCTCAGGAATTTGTTATGGAAATCCGCCAGATTCGCGCCCTGCGGGGCCCCAATGTCTGGACCCGAGTCACGGTACTGGAAGTTACCATCGATTTGGGGGCCATGAAATTCCCCGTCCGGGAGATTCCCGGCTTTGAAGCCCGGTTGCGCGAGTGGTTTCCGACGTTGACAGGGCCGGCGTCGACACCCCGTGCCTCGAGCGGATCGCGCTCGAAATGCAGCAGCAGGCTGGCGTGGGGGTGACGTTCAGCAAGACCGTCCCCGCGACCGAAGCGGGCGTGCTGAAGGTTCTGGTCGAGTTCGGGGAAGAGGACACCGGACGTTCCGCGGTCGATGGAGCGAAGCGGGTTATTCAGGCCGCCATTCACGATACGCCGTGCGATGTCGCGGGGATCGTGCGGCAATTGCGTTCTCACGATCAGCACATCCGCCTGGGGCCCAGCACCGGTTCGATCGTGCGGGCGGCCCAGCGCCGGGGCATTCCCTACCGTCGCCTCA
>JAPLOC010000346.1:0-4174 GCA_026692825.1 Planctomycetota bacterium
CGGCGAGACCGCTCTGTACGCGAATATCATTCTGAAGAAGGGGGTCGTGCATCCGGCGAAATAGGGCCGCGATATGCCGGCATGTTGCCACCCGGCAGCCGCGTTCCTAAACTCGGGGCATGGACGGAATTGATGTTCGCAACCTAGAAAAACAGTACCAGGTCTTTCGCAAACGCGAAGGGGTCTGGGCGTCGCTCCGTTCTTTGGTCACCCGGCAGTACACCACCATCCGGGCGGTCAAGGGGGTCAGCTTCCGGATCGAACCGGGGGAGATGGTGGCGTTTCTGGGGCCGAACGGGGCCGGCAAAACCACGACCCTGAAACTGCTCGCCGGCCTGATTTACCCCACGTCGGGAACTGCGACCGTTTTGGGGCACGTCCCGTGGAAACGCGAGATCGCCTACCGTCGGCGGTTCGCATTGGTGATGGGGCAGAAGAACCAGCTCTGGTGGGATCTCCCCGCGCAGGAGTCGTTTCGCCTCCACAAAGAGATCTATCGGCTCGAAGCCGACGATTTTGAACGTCGTCTGGCGGAACTGACCGAATTGCTGGAGGTGAAGAAACTCGTCGGGCAGCCGGTGCGCGAGCTGAGTCTGGGAGAGCGGATGCGGATGGAGCTGATCGCCGCCCTGCTGCACAGCCCCGACGTCCTGCTGCTGGATGAACCCACCATCGGACTCGACGTGGTCTCTCAACGGAAGGTGCAGGACTTCCTCAAGCACTACCAGGCTGAACAGAACCTGACCGTGCTGCTCACCAGCCACTACATGAAGGACGTGCAGGCACTCTGCCAGCGAGCGGTGGTGATCAACGAGGGGGAGATCAAACACGATGGGCCGCTGGCCGACATTGTCGACCGTTTCAGTTCGTTCAAGGTCATTGAACTGTTGTTCGCGGGGGATCAGCGACCTCAGGGATTGGAACGGTTCGGCGAAGTGTTCGATGACCAATTCCCCCGCGCAAAATTGAAAGTCCCCCGTCAGCATGTCCCCGAGATCCTCACCGGGCTGCTGTCGAACTATTCGCTGGAAGATGTGGGAGTTCAGGATCGCCCGCTGGAAGAGGTGATCGCCGAGTTGTTCACGAGTACCCGCGCTGACGCGGAGGACGCTGCTGGACCGACGGACGACGACGGTCGAAGCAGTCCTGCGGGAGCGCGCCGATGATCGCCTCCTGGCGGGTCCATTGGTTCGTCTTACAGACCAGCATCAGCGAACGGCTGACTTACCGGGGCGACTTCGTTCTCGGAACGCTCGTCCGGTTTCTGCCGATCGTGACGCAGGTGTTTTTGTGGACCGCGATCTACGCTGGCGACGAAGCAAAGCAAATCAACGGCTACCGCTATCGTGACATGGTCGCGTATGCCCTGTTGGTGATGCTGGGGCGGGCGTTTTCGAGCATGCCGGGCCTGGCGGGGGGAATCGCCCGCGACATTCGCGACGGCACCATCAAGAAATACCTCACGCAGCCCATCGACATGCTGGGGTTCTTGTTCTGGGCCCGGGTCGCGCACAAGCTGGTCTACTACGCAGTCGCCGGCGGCCCGTTCATCCTGATGTTCTGGCTCTGCCGGGGGTATTTCACCTACGAACTCGACGTCGCGACCGTCGCCGCGTTTGCTCTCTCGCTGATCCTGGGCTTTCTAGTCGGGTTCCTCATGGAGTCTCTGATCGGGCTGATCGGGTTCTGGTTTCTGGAAGTGAGTTCGTTGATCTTCATCTGCATGATGCTCAATTACTTTCTCTCGGGGCACATGATTCCGCTCGACTGGATCCCGAGTCTGTTCGCCGAGGGGAGCGCGGGGCGAGCGGTGGCGACCGTGACGCTCAAGTACCTGCCATTTCAATACATGGCCTATTTTCCCGCAGCCGTCATTTTGGGAAAAATCCAGGGGGAGGAGCTGGTCTGGCACCTGGTCGCCGCCCTGTGCTGGGTGATGATGTTGTACGCGGCCAACCGCGTGGCCTTCGCTCGGGGCGTTCGCCGTTACAGCGCGTACGGAGGTTAGCGCCCCATGGAGCAGTTCAACCTCGCCACGAAACGGCTGTTGGTGGGAATCATATCGCTGGTCTGTCTGGCGCTGTCGGCTCTGGTCTGGATCTTCGGTGCCGACCCGCAGTCGAACCCGGTGCTGGGTTCACTGACGCGGATTGGCATCGTGCTGGGCACACTCTGGTTCGCGCTGCCCCGCGAAGGGGAGAATGTCGCCTGGTCGAAAGCGCTGGTTCCGATTGTGGGCCTGGTGGTCGTGATCGCGATGATGCGCCGGGCAAGCTGGTGGCTCTTGCCGGCCGCTGTGGTGATCGGCATCGCGATCGTGATCATTCGGCCGAAGAAGAAACGGTAGAAACTCCCAATGGCTGGGAATTGTGTTCGCGTGTCGATCACGCGCAGAAACGCATCGTAATCCGCGGGCTTCGCAAAAATCGTGAGGCCCGCCACGGCTGGGTTGAGAACGTGAATTTCCTTAGCCTTCGGACAAACTCGTTTTCGTCGGGTCAGGAATGACGGAGTCTCCTGACCGCAGTCCGTCAAATTAATGAGTCGTGACCCCATTTGTCTCAATTGGACCTGTTCCCTTTCTCTTCCTTGGCGCTGCTCTGCCACGGCCCGCGAGGCTGCCAAACATTGGAAAAGTTCCGCCCGGAGGCAAGCGCTTCGGCCAACGGCAACAGGAACCCACCAATAGTGTCGACGACATTGGGCAGATGCGGAGGAGCCAATTCCAGTTGCGACTTACGCAGGAAGCCTTTCCACTGTTTCTGTTTGGTCGGATCATTTGCGAAAATTGCGCTCAGCGCAACAGGTTGCGAATTGATCGCGGTTTGTCGGTTCTTGAATGTCTTTAACACTGCGGACGCGAGTGTTGTCCCGTCGAACGCAAACTGTTGCGACAGCAGCCACAGATCAAAAAAGTCCTTGAGGCGGCTATTGAGTTGACCGAGCTTGACCATCGCCTCGAACTTTTCGGCGACGACGGTTTCCTTCGGATAGGCGCGGAGTCGCGGTGCCCGCAGGTCCAGAATCGTCGGGTAGTCGGTCAGCAAGGCTTGCGGCTCGACGGCGTCGCCGAAGCCGATGTCAATCTGCATGGCGACCTGGGATTTGTCCAAGAATCCTTGGAATTTGACGCGTACACCGGCATAGTCTGCGTCTTCCTTAATGATCTCGCCTTGGAGGCTTTCGACAGGGAACACCAGTCCGTCGGGTTCCACTTTCTGCCTGCAGACGTCGCGAAACACAGGAAGGAGCGCGTCGACACTGTTGTTCATGCAGCCGAGCAGATCGATGTCCCGCGTCGGTCGAGACGCCGGAGCACCCCAAACGTTGAACATCAGCGCCCCCTTGAGTATGAACCGTTCGGCGTAGGGCGACAAAGACAGTCGGTAGAGGAATCGTTCCATCGCAAAATACTGCAGGACTTCCTGGAAAGGTCGTCGGGTTTCCTGAGCGCGATTCGTGAGTTTCTGCCGAATGGAGGCTGCGACGTTTTTCAAGGGACGGTCGGTCACAGAACGGCCTCCAGATAGGGCTCGATCACGCGTTTTACGCGACAGATCTGGGCGTAATGGAACAGCAACTCGACGTTGAGCCGCCCTTGTCGGCAGTACGTCTTGAGCGCCTCTAACACGGTGTCGAGACCGATCTGGTTCCGGTGCTTGAAGCAATCGGCGATCGTTTTCTCACGGCAGTAGACGCGAAGGGGAATACCGTCGGCGTGCTGGGTCTCGATCCCTTCGGAATACACCTTGCCACTGAACCAGAAATGGCGAACTGGTGGGTAGGTCAGTCGTGGTGGCTCGGCTCCACGTGGAAGGGCGACATAGATTTCGTGCGGAATTTGGGTCGTCAGTTCGTGCCAGGCCAATGCGGAAATCAGGCAGAGCACACCGTTCGGAATTTTCAGCGCCACCGTCACCAGATCGGGATGTCCCAGTGAAGGTGCTTCGGTGAGTCGGAACAGTCCCCGACTGAGCTGTTCAATGCGCCCGGAGTCACGAAGTTCGTACAGGATGCGTGGGTGAATTCCCGCCTGAAGTGCGTCCCGAGTCCGTACGATACCACCTGCCTCGCGAAAGATGTTCAGCGCGGTTGAAACCAGACGGGGTTCTTGCTGTGGGTTCGCGATACTCATCTGGATAATTATACCAGCATTTCTCTTTTTTTTTTTTTT
>JAPLOC010000346.1:4267-10237 GCA_026692825.1 Planctomycetota bacterium
CTCTGCCATTGGCGATTGCTTCCCTGGATTGACAAATACCCACAACACTGCGGTCGGCAGATTGACGGCGGCGAAGAGCCATAGTACCAGGTGCCAGCGGCCGTCCCCTTGTTTTGTGATGTGATCGAACAAGGCTCCCACGTGCTTCGGGCAGAAGTAGGCTCCCAGAGTTCCCACCATGTTCATCACCCCCACCACGACCGCGGTGTAGCGTCCTCCCAGGTCCATCGCCGTCGCCCAGGTGGCGGGATTGCCCAACGCCGAAAACAGCGTGCCGACGGAAATAATGATCACCAGGAGCTTCGGATCGCGCACCCCCAGGGCCGCCAGAAATGACAGGCCAGAGAGGGTCATGCCGACGATGGCCGACCCGCTTCGGCTCCAGAAAACGCTGTTCGTCAAGCGAAAGATCCGATCGACAATGACCCCCGCCGCCAGACTCCCCACGAGAATCGCCGTCGTCGGAATGGTCGCCAGCCGTCCCGCCTCTTCGGGAGATGCGCCATACCCTTTCTCCAACAACGCGGGAAACCAGGTGCTGAAGAGTTCATAGGCGTAAGCACGAAAAAACGCCTGCGCGCAAAACGCCCACATCGTGACACTGGTCAACATCCGCACAACCACGGGCCACACGGCAGGACGTTCGTCGGGATCGGTGGTCGCAGCCGGTTCGACGCGTCCCGCCTCGATCAAACGCCGCTCGGCCTCATTGACGGCGAAGTGATCGACCGGTCGGTCGCGAAACAGCAGCCAGAATGCGCCGCTCCAGACGACACCGACACAGGCGTAGCTTTGGAGTGTGCCGCGCCAGCCGAGTGGCTCCAACAGAGTGGCGGTCAACCCCGAGGCGGCGATCGAACCGAGCTGCATCGCCGCTGTGATGACTGCGCTGGTCAACCCCCGGCGGCCCAGCGGAAACCATTCGGAAATCACTTTCGCGAAGCAGGGAACCATTCCCGCCTGGGCGATTCCCAGAAAAACGCGGGCGTTGCTCAAGCCATCGGGGGTCGTCGCCACGCTTCCCACCAGCGTGCAGGCCGACCACAGGAACGCCATGAGAGCGAGCGCCCCACGCACTCCGAATCGACTCGCCACCAGACCGCCCGGAACCTGAAAGCAGAAGTACCCCAGATTGAACGCCGCCAGAACCACGCCCATCGCCAGATCGGAAATCTGGAACTCCCGGGCGATGGTTGTATTGGCCGCCGACAGTCCGCGGGTCATATACGCGCTGGTGGCGGCACACGCCAGCAACAGCAGGACGACAAAGCGAAAATGCGTGGGACGAACTGCGGGTTTACGGGCCATCGAAAGTGGTCCCCAGAAACCGCCTCAGGACATTCGCGGTGATTCGCGAGACCGCGTCATCGACCGGGCAGGAGAGTGTCCAGTTCAGGGATCCCACGGAAAACACCGCCCCGCCACTCTTGGTGTCGTAATACACGCAGTCGGCACCACTCTGGTTGGGGTTCATTCCTTTGGCGAGATGCCGGATGTTGGAGGGAGAGTGCGGCGAGATCTTGTCGAGTTCCAAACCGGAGGCCCCCCCGGGCGTGCGGCCATTCAGCGTTTTTGTTCCAAAAACATCCCCATTCCGCAGCCCCGTCCCCGCGAACGCCCAGTGCGTCTCGTCCACAACGCGATAGGGAGCGCCGCTGCGGTAACCGTCATGCGAGTAGGCGACACCCAACAGGCACGCTTCCGATTCCCCGCGCAGGTCGTGCCGTTCTTCCTGGCGACAGCGAATTTTGGTTTCATCCAGGAATTCAAACTCGCACAAAAACCCGCAGCCCGCCAGATACATTAGCCGGCCGCCTCGCTGGTGAACCCAGTTCTTGAGAGCGAAGTACATCTCTTTTGAAACGTATTCGTTATGCGTGTTGAGGACGACCACCCGATACTGATCCAGCGGGATCCGGCCGAAGTGCAGTTCCGTTTCCGAGTACAGGTCGTACGCGAAACCTTCCCGCTCCAGCCAGCCGAGCAGACGCCACTCGCCAGGCGCGTACGCACACGCGAGTCGGCCGTGGATCACGTCGGTGATCTCGGCCTGTTCAGGAATGGAATTGGCAGGTTCGGGACGGTCGAACGAAAGCGGTGCGCCGTACTCCTCGAACGGCCACGTTCCCGGGGCAGTGTATCGTTCCAGGTCGGTCCGGGCGTGAACGGTGGGGCGGGCGAGCAGTTCACGCTGATTCACGTAGTTGCTGCGGCCGCCATAACTGTTGTACGCGTTCCAGGTGACGTTGGACGTCAACACACAGATCGCAGTGCGAGGTTGTGCCGGCTGCACGATCCATGGAAACGAGAAGAACTCGCCGCGCTCGTTGCGGACGTGGTAGTAATACAACCCGCTCCCCAGCGGTGCCTGCTGCTTCTGCCGATGCCACGCCGAGCCGTACCCAGTCTGATTCCAGCGCACGCCGGTCTGGGTGAAGTCCCCCTCGGGCAGCAACTGCAGCGTCGGGGAGGGGCCATGATCGTCAAACCAGCCCAGATCCTCGACCAGCGTCTTTCGCCAGCCATAACGCCATAATGACAAATGGTACGCGCACTTCGAGTGGACGCGAAATTCTCCCCAGTTCCCTTCCGTAATCCATTTCGGCCAGGCGTACCCGAGCAGGCTTTCGCTGAGTAGCCGAAAGGAAATCGGGGGAGATAGTGGCTCGACGCGCGCGATCAGCCGCTTCCCGCCGAAACCGGTTCGAGCCAGCGTGAATTCGTATTCACCCGGGACCAGATCCGCGTGGACGGAACCGTCGGCGAGCGAGTGCGTTCCCAGAGTCTCTGATTCGCCCGGATTCGCCACGTTACGAATCGCGACAGAGACACCGTCGAGAGCGACATAGTTTTCGTCGCTGACGTAACCGATCCGCATGGGGGTCACTCCCGGTGGAGGCATTGCGGGTCGGCGGGCGCGGCCGGAACAGCTCCGACTCACGATCCTGCGCGACGCTCTCCCGCGTGAGATGTCATCCTGCCCGAATGGAGCGACGGCGTCCAGGGAACGCGTGAACGAAAGGTTGGGCTTATCGCCGAGCCGCGCCCGTCAGGAAGCGGAAATCGAATACCGCTTCCTGACGGGCGCGGCTCGGATTCCGCCTGCGAAAAAAAAGCGGAACGTCCGCCGTCCGTGGCTCGTTCCGCTCGCTGCGGCCAACCGTCGATCCGTGACGGAGGCTTGGCCGGTGTGTTTAAACGGCTCGCGAATCGTCTGTCGAAGCTAAATCGCGCCCGTGCCCGTCTCGCCCGTCCGGATTCGAATCACTTCCGAGATCGGACTCACGAAGATCTTTCCGTCACCCACGGACCCCGTCCGGGCGGCCTGCGTGATGATCTCCAACACAGTCGGAACCAGCTCGTCGCCGACAACGATCTCGACTTTCACTTTCGGCATGAAGTCAACCGTATACTCGGCACCGCGGTACGTCTCTTTGTGCCCCTTCTGGCGACCGAACCCGCGCACCTCCGTCACCGTCATCCCCAGGATGTTCTTTGCGGTGAGCGCATTTTTGACGTCTTCGAGCTTGTAGTGACGGATGACGGCTTCAATCTTCTTCATTTCGAGACGCTTTGCTGCGAGGTAGAGCGGGAAGGGTCAGTGAATTCGCCGACGAACTGCGGGAAATCGTGCGGATCAATCACTCGGCCACGAATGCGATTCTCTGGTCGAGTGTCCGGAAATGGAAGCAACAATCGTGCCTGAATTCTCAACCTGCCCCACTTCACCACCTCAACTCATGTGACCCCTTCGACGTTTTTCGGTGTTTTTTGTGCCGAGAATTCCCGCAACCCTGCTGGGACCGGACTCGGGATGACGAAAGTTGTGGCATTCTTGCCGAACTGTTGCGCAGTTCCGCTGGTCCTAATCGCAATCGTCGGACGATCGCCGAACGGCTGAATTCTCGATATCTCTGGCGAATTCAAATAGACAAAGTCAGTGGCCCGCTCCTTCCGAGATCACTGAATTCTCGATGTTCCGTGCGCATTGTTGAACCGCTCTGGCACGTAACGGGAAACGGGGCCGGGGACTCTCTGGAAGGCGAATCCCACAAATGCGACGCCATTGGTGCGACATTTGCCCCTGAGTCCGGCGATTCGTGTCGTTTGCGCCGCTTGGGTGGCCACGCCACAGCCCGTCCCCGCGGCGACTCCGCGCTCCCCCCCCCGCTGGCCCTGTGACCGTTCTGATGATGAAGTTCGTGACGCTCATCGTCGACAACACCCCCCACGACAGCCCCTTGGCGGGAGTCGCCCCCCCACACATCGACCCGATCGCGGATGAGGCCGTCGTCCGGAAACGGGGTTCCATCCCGGGTTCGCTGTGCATTGAAACCCAGCTCCCCGAGGAGAAATCACAACTGCTGGTCGAGATGCTCCTCGGGCTGGAACGGAATGGCGAACATGACTCGAGCGAGGCACTGATCACCGCGTTGATTCGAAACCGCATGCAGGACGAAAACGAGCCACACGGTCACCTGTTCGACCGCATCCTCTCGAACGTCGAGAAGATTGTCATTCAACACGCGTTCGAGGAATGCGACCGGGTGCAGACCCGGGCCGCGGACCGACTGGGGATCGACCGGAACACCCTGCACAAAAAGCTGCGGAAATACAACCTGTTGCGGTCGGAGTCGGATCTGCCAACTCCGACCGAATAGGATCCGCTACCAGGCGATCTCCTGAACGATCTCTGCCGTCCCGTCCTTGATGATCACGGGCAAAAGCAGCTCCTGCTTGCCGGCCGATTCTCGAACGATGGGCTGGCCCGGAACGCGAATGCGGTACACGTCGTTGACCAGGTATTCGCCGGTCGGCAAGAGTTCGATCTTGCCGACAGCGGCGCGGAACCACACTTTTCCGTTGGGGCTTTCGGACTTGAGTGTTAGTCGGCGTTTGATCGCGGCGTCACGTCCCCCGGCGACCGGCTCCGGAAAGTCCTCGACCTTCACGATTTCATTCGCATAGTGAAAGTGGGGCCGGCCCGCAGCGTCGAGCTGATAACTTTTGAACCGCCATCCCAACTCCCGCGGCGACGAAGTGGGCCACGCTTCCTTCTCATCGCGCAACAGCGCGAACGGGACGGTCTCCTCCAGTCGGATCACATGATCCCCCAGCGGTCCCTGGAATCCCGGACCGCGACCTTCCCAGTGCTTCCCCGCGTCAATGAAGCGTCCATGCCACAACAGGGTCAGACAAACCTTGTTCGCATCCCAGGCGACATTCACCTTTTCCGGGTAGCCGACGCCAATTCCGCGCGGCGAAAGTCCCTCGATGAAGTTGCGATAGAGGACCGGTCGGCCATCTGGTTTGAGTTCGATCACATTGCCGATCAACCCTTCCGGAAGCCCGGCACGATCACCATCTTTCAAATACGACCAGATCGCGGCGAGCTGCTTGGAAGGCGCCCCTTCATACACGTCGCGAATCGTCGCCTTCCCTTCCGGAAATCCGGTCGGCATGCGGGTTCCCGGGCGATAGGCGGGAGGATCGACCATATAGCGATGGAACCAGTCCTCACGCACCCGGCGGGTCATGGTCTGGAGTTCAATCGCGCGGATCCCCGGGGTCTGATGCGGGCCAAAGGTATGGCATTTGATGCAGCCGAGCGCCTTGTCCCCCACCAGATGCCGGCCGACAGCTTTCGCCCGGATTTCGGCTTCGGGAAGCGGGACGGCGGGCGACGCGGGTTTGCGGTCCTGGCGAATGAACACGTCGGCGAGCTGAGAGACCGCTTCGACACCAAATCGCGGCATGCGGGTCAACATGTAGGGCCGGTCTTTCGCCCCTTCATTGAGCACATGCCGAAGCCAGTCGTCGTTCAGCTTGTCCCCCACACCATCCAGCGGCGGAGGAACGCGTCCTTCGTCACCCATTTCCTGAATCGAGGTGCGGAACAGCGGGTTGTGTGCCCGATCGGGGCCACCCACACCGCCACGCGCGTGACAGGCATAACAATTGAACGCCAGC
>JAPLOC010000347.1:0-2290 GCA_026692825.1 Planctomycetota bacterium
ATGACGAAATCACCACGGGAAGTTCCAGCAAGCACGACCTGAGTTCGGGACTGGCGGAAATTGGCTCGCTCGGCCGCGATCGAACCGATTATCCTCGCGAGTCGGTCCGGGTCGCGATTCACGCGGGAGCGACCGGTTACAAGCTGCTCGATCAACTGAACGCGGCTGGCGACATTCACGCCGTCCGCGTCACGGGCGAGGAGATCGACACGCTCGAGGAACTCGCCGCCTACGACGTGGTGATTCTCGGCGACGAGACCGTCGAAGCCGAGATGGATGGCTTCGCACCCGCGCTGCGGACCTGGGTTGAAACCGCACAGGGTGGCGTGATCGGCACCGGGTGGCTGATTTACGCGGCAGGTGCGTTCACGGGGGATCCGGTCGCGGACATTGACGCGATCATCCCGATCGATCTCACGGCTCCCGAATACTACACCTTCGGCGGCACGGTTCATCGAGAACCGGTGTCGCATCCCATCACGCTGGTGACGCCCGATTTCCAACTGAATTCCGATTATGAATTCGCGGACGGCCCGATCGACGATGGGGCGACCACATTGGCAACGGTCGGTGGCGTTCCGTTCGTGGTCGCCGCGAATCCCGGGTCCGGGGGACGGAGTGTCTGGCTGGCCCCCGCCTACTTCGATGATTCAGACACGAATCAAGTGCGGACCGGACCGGCCGCGACGCTACTGACGCGAGCGGTCTACTGGGCGGGAGCCGTCGGCCCTGATCGCGGGGACTTCTACAAGATCTACACCCCGCCCGGCGACACCGTGGTGATCTCGACGGAGACTCCCGGCGGCGATCTGTTGAACACCCTGGTTCCGACAATTGAACTCTACGCGCCGACCGGAGAGCTGGTCGCCAGCAATTCCCGCGGTGCCGACGATGGCCGAAACGCCCGCCTGGAATACTCGATTCCCGCAGAGGTAAATGGTTACTACTCCGTGCGGGTCTCGACCGAATCGGGTTCGGGCGACTATGTGCTGCGGGCGAGTGGCGGCTACGAGATTCCTGACGCCCCCCTGACGCTCTCGGCGTTCTCTCCCGCGAATGGCGCGGTTCTGACGACATTCCCATCCACCATCACACTGTTCGCATCCGAGGCCCTCAATTTTTCGTCACTGTCGGCGGACGATGTGACCATCAACGGTCAGCCGGCGACATCCGTCGCGCGGCAGGGGGGACGCGGCCTGAGCATCAATACCGCCGGCTTCAACACGGGTGATGGCATCTACACGGTCGCGATTGCCGGCGGGGCGCTGCGTGATCTCCAGGGGCAACCCAACGTGGCGTTTTCCATGACCTTTACCTACGACTCCGCAGCTCCCGCAAGCTCTGTCGAGGAACTTCCGGCTACGGTGATTGGGACCGACGTCAACCTTCACTGGTCGGGTACCGACGCCGGCGCGGGAATCGCGACGTACTCAATTTATGTGTCCGACAACGACGGTCCTTACACACCATTCCTGCTGAACACCACGAGTACGTCGGCGGTCTTCGTGGGTGAAGACCAGCACACCTACCGCTTCTACAGCGTCGCGACCGACCAGGTCGGGCGTATCGAAGCGGCCCCTGAATTCCCCGACGCCGTCACGACGGTTCAAGTCAACGGATACTCGCCGGTCTTCACGTCGCCGGACAATTTCGAGATCGCGGAAAACTCGACCGAAGTCGCCGTCGTCACGGCGACCGATGATGACGTTCCCGTGCAGACGGTCACCTTCTCCATTACCGGCGGTGCCGACCAGTCGCTGTTCTCGATCAGTTCCGACGGTGTTCTGACCTTTAACTCGGCACCCGATTTCGAAAACCCGGAGGACGCTGACGGCGACAACGTCTACGAAATCCAGTTGACCGCAGACGACGGACTCGGTGGAACCGCGGTCCAGGATCTCACGATCTTTGTGTCACCGGTCAACGAATTCCGTCCGGAATTCCACTCGCCGGACAGTGTGACTGTGCCCGAGAATTCGACGGCGATTCTTACCGCCGACGCCACCGACGACGATCTTCCGGTTCAATCTGTCAGCTTCTCCATCGTGGGTGGAGCTGATGAAGCCTGGTTCCAGATCACTCCACGGGGAATCCTTTCGTTCGTAACACCGCGCAACTTTGAGCAGCCGGTCGATGCCAACGGCGACAACCTCTACGAAGTCCAAATTCTGGCTGACGACGGAGACGGAGGAACCACACTGCAAGACATCACGGTGCAGGTGACCAATGTCAATGAGAGTCCCGTGGGGCTCGCGCTGTCGCCGCATACGATCGGCGAGATCCTTCCAGC
>JAPLOC010000347.1:2304-10651 GCA_026692825.1 Planctomycetota bacterium
TTCCAGCGGGAACGACCATCGGCCAGTTCAACACGCAGGATCCTGACACCGCCGACAGCTTCACCTATTCGCTGGTCGCGGGGGATACGGCGTCGTTCGAAATCGTCAGCAATCAACTTCGGTCGGCTGTGGTCTTTGACTTCGAAGTCAAGAACAGCTACACAGTCACCGTGCAGACAACCGACGCCGGCGGGCTGTCCTTTACCAAGTCGTTTGCAGTCACGATTCTCGATCGGTTTGGTGCCCCTCCCGTTCTCACGCTGCCGGTCGCCGCTGTGTCCTACACCGAAAACACCCCAGCCTTGCCCGTGAACGCCACACCGATCGAGGCCGACGTCGATTCTCCCAACTTCGATGGCGGACAATTGACCGCTTCGATTGGCAGCAACGCGCAACCGCTCGATCGCTTGAGAGTGCGAAACCAGGGGACAACGGCAGGCCTGATTGGCGTCACGGGAGCGACCGTCACGTATGGTGGCGTTGTCCTGGGGACCATTTCTGGTGGAAACGCCGACAATTCGCCTCTGGTCGTCACACTGAACACGACGGCGACTCCAGCAGCCGTCGCGGCGCTCCTCAAGAACATCACATTTGAAAACGTTGGCGACGACCCGACCGCGTTGACCCGCGCGATTCGATTCACCCTGACCGACGGAGATGGTGAGAACAGTCTGCCGGTGGAGCGTCAGGTCAAAGTTGTCCCGGTGAACGACGCCCCCGTGGTTGCCACCAGTACTGGCACGGCAGTTTACACCGAGAACGCGGCAGCCGAGATCATTGATCCGCAGATCGTGATCACCGACATCGATTCCCCCGACTTCCTCACAGGATCGCTGAAGATCACGATCACAACGGGAATCCTTTCAACCGACCGGCTCACGATTGTTTCCGAGGGAACGGGGACCGGGAAGTTTTCCTTCAGCGGCGTCGACGTATTCTACGGCGGCGTCAGTATTGGAACATTCGCCGGGGGCTTCACCACCAGTGGGGCGCTCACGATCACCTTCAACAATCCGTCTCTCCCCGCGACGCCCGCCATGGTCCAGGCACTCGCCCGTCGAATCGGGTTCACAAACACCGGCGACAACCCGACAGCCACTCCCCGCACGATTTCGTTCGTCGTCAACGACGGCGACGGAAAGTCGAGTGTCGCGGCGACCCGACAGGTGGCGATTCAGGAAGTGAACGACGCTCCGGTCATCGCGACCACCGCGGGAACGGCAACCTACACAGAAAACGCTCTCCCGGTGGTCGTATTCGCTTCGGGGACAGTCACCGACGCCGACTCGACGAACTTTGATACGGGGACACTGACGGTCGATATCTCCAGCGGTGCCGACGCGGCCGACCGGCTGCAAATCAGAAACATCGGAGTCGCCGCTGGCCAGATTGGCGTGACAGGGAACGTCATCACTTACGGCGGAGTCACGATTGGCACATTCACCGGTGGCGTCACCGACAACTCGCCGCTGGTCGTCACCTTGAACGCGAGTGCGAATGCCGCCGCGGTGTCGGCGCTTGTCAAGGCGGTTGCGTTCAGTGTCGCTGGTGACGCGCCCGTGGCGGGAAGTCGCGTGATTCGTTCGGTTGTGACTGATGGTGACGGAGGAACCAGTCTGCCGTCGTTGCGAAACTTCACTGTGGTCGCCGTCAACGACGCGCCGAAAGTCGTCACGTCAGCAGGAGCGGCAAGTTACATCGAGAACGCGGCCTCCGCGCCGATCGATGCCGGGATGGTGATTACCGACGTGGACTCTTCCGACTTCGCCGCCGGTACATTCAAAGCCACATTGACGGGTGGCGTGACAACCGACCGGTTGACGATTCTTCCCGAGGGGGGCGCGGTCGGACAGATTGATCTGGTGGGAACCACGGTGCGCTATAGTGGCATCGCGATCGGCACCTACACGGGAGGCTTCACCACGAGCGGCGCACTTACAATCACATTCAACGCCAATTCGTCACCAGCCGCGGCGCAAGCCCTGGCCCGCCGGATCGGATTCCACAACACGGGTGACAATCCCACCGCCGCCACGCGAACCGTCAGTTTCGTTCTGACCGATGGAGACGGCGGCACCAGCGTCGCTTCGACCCGACAAATCGCGGTCACTCCGGTCAACGACGCACCGACCATCGGAAGCTTTGGTGCCGACGTCACACACACCGAGGGAGGGGCGACGACAACGCTGGCCGCGACCGCGACGGTGGTCGACGTCGATTCGACCAACTTCAATGGTGGACGGCTGGTGGTGAGTCTGGTGACAGGGGGAACTGCGGACGATCTGCTTGCGATCACCAATCAGGGAACGACCGCCGGGAAGATTGGAGTCGCGGGGACCGATGTGACCTACGGTGGGATCGTGATTGGCAGTTTCTCGGGAGGAACCGGTGGAACCGCGTTGACGGTGACGTTCAACAGCAGCGCGACGACGGCCGCCGTTCAGGCCCTGGTGCGGACCATCACCTACAAGTTGACGGGGACCATTACCGCGAACGGTCAACGCCGGGTGCGCTTCTCGCTGACAGACGACCTCGGAGCGGCGAGCCTCGATCTCGAGAAGAACATCAACCTGCTCAATACGTGATTGCAACCGAGCCAGGGGGATTCGGGGAGGCTCACGACCCGGCATCGACGGTCTCTTGCCGAGCGGACCATGCCCAGCCTCAATTTCCGAGCAACTCGCTCCTCAACTTTCCAGTCTGATTAACCGATACAACCCCTATCTCCTTCCTTCGATCGTCGCGCCATGATTTGGGGCTGCCGATGCCTCTTCCCTCACGATTCCTGGCGATTCTGCTGATCGTGGCAGTTTGCGCGGGGTGTGAGCTGGGCCCGAAATCGCTGCAATCGAGCCGTTTGCGCTACAACGAAGCGGTGAAGGAAACAACCGAGCAGCAGTTGCTGCTCAACATCGTCCGGTTGCGGTATTCAGACTCTCCCAGCAGCTTGGCGATTTCTACGATCGCCGACCAGCGGGAACTCTCGGGATCTTTGGCCGCGACTCCCTTTTTCACCTCAGCGGCCGCTGGCGATCTGGGAACCTATCGCGGGACGTTGCTGCCGTCGGCAGGGCTGGCCGGCGCGAATCGTCCGACGTTGAGTTACACCCCCAACGACGACGCGGAATTCGCCCGCAGGCTGTTCACCCCGATTTCGATGGATGGCCTGTCGTACCTGGTGCGAACGACCTGGCCAATCTCCACCGTATTTCGGCTCTGGCTGGAGAACCTGAATTGGGTCTCCAACGCCGAGACCGCGAGTGGTCCGACGCCGGTCCAGGCCCCCGAGTACTCCCGATTTCTGGTTGGGGTCGAGGCACTTCAAAGACTGCAGGATCGCGCGTTGATCGATATTGTGTCTGTCGAACGAGAAGAACGCCTGACAGACAGTGTGCCCGGCGGCGAAGGTTCTTCCATGGCGGCCGTTGAAGCAGTCAAGGCGGGCTATGAATACCGCTCTGATGGGGCGGGGGGCTGGATGGTCGTCGGCAAGAAACGACATCCAGTCTTGCGCATTGCCAATATGCCCGACGACGACCCCGACTTGCAGACCTTTTGTCTGTCCTTCCAACTGGATCCAACCCGACGATCGTTCGATCTCACGAACGATAAACTAGATCCCTTCCTGGCCGACGTCCCCCCCACCGGAGCGGTTGTTGTCGATCTGGAATCTCGCTCTTTATTGCAAGTGCTGTTTTTCGCCAGTCAGGCAGTCGAGGTCCCCGAAGAACATCTCGCCTGTGGTCTGGCAGTGCGAACCGTCTGGCAAGATGGAACCCCGTTCGACTGGCATGATGTGATGCAGGGGTTGTTGAAGATTCAAAGCGCGACGGGACGGCATCCCCCGACATGCGCCCATGTCGCGATTCAGTACCAAGGATGCTGGTTCTATATCGATGAGCGGGATCTTGACAGCAAGGCGACATTCAGCCTGTTGATCGAGTTGTCCCGGCTCGAATTGGGGACGGCGGACCGCCCGGCACCACTGCTGACAATTCCACTGGGGGGACGGTAGACGGGACTCATTTCGCCTGCGGAGGGCGCGCGGCGGCGCGGGCGGCGATGACTGAGGGGGGCATGTGACCGCCCGTCCGCAAAACCGTTTCACCGATCTCCAGAATCCGCTCGTTGAGTCCCGCTTCCTTCAGTTGCCGAACCGCCCAGTCAATGTCGTATTCCACGCGCCGCAGATGGACGACCCCATTTTCAATGATCGCGTAGGCACAGCGCGGGTCGCCGTCGCGCGGCTGTCCAACACTGCCCGGATTGAGAACCTGCATTTCGGGCAGCTTGAGGTGAAACTGGCGATGGGTGTGACCGACGCACAGAATGTCTGCGGTGACTCCTCCCAGACGGTCGCGCCAACTTGGCGCATCGTCGGCGAGATACTCATCCATCGGATCGCGCGGGGTCGCATGGACCAGAGCGATCCGCAGGCCGTCACATTCGACCGTGGTGTTGACGGGAAGCCGCGCCAGATACTTGAGTTGCCCTGAATCGAGAAGCTCCCAATGTAAAGGTCGGGTGGCCGCCGCCAGTTCGCGAAACCCGGTTCCGGGGCGCGGGGTGACTCGCTGTGCGACGGCGTGGTCGTGATTTCCACGGACCCCCGCGAGGGCGTGCTGGCGGATCCAGTCGACGCACGGGGCGGGGTCGACGCCGTAATCCACGAGGTCGCCTGCGAACAGGCAGGCGTCGAACGGCTCGCGGATGGCGCTCAGAGCGGGCCAATTCGAGTGGATATCGGCCACGACCAGAATTTTCATGGAATGCGGCACCCGTTGTCGGGCAATGAGTTACGTCAAATGTTGACCCCCGCGGGGGGCATGGTATCTAATATCCTTCCCTTCGTCACATGAGTCTCCACTCAGGCTCCACCATGTCCGAACGCGCGATCGAAGATCAATCCCTACGCGAACGAATGGGACACGCGGATCAACTGCTCCGCGAACTGAGTGAACACCTCAACCAATCCTTTCTACCGAAGCTCCGTGCGGCCAGTGATCTGGTGCGCAGTGGTTCGGGATCCGTCGAACGCGACGATATCGCCGACTCCACAGTCCGTACCGCCATGTCCGCGTTGATCAAGAGCGACAACTTCACCCAAACGCTGATCGAGAAACTCGACCCCTATCTCTCGTCGATTCACAAAGGGGTCGAGCAAGTACTGGAAGGTTCGTAGCGGCCGCCGGCAGGTCGCGCGGAAATCCCCGAGGACGAGGGGTCTGGATGCTCGAAGAACACGCCAATCCCGTTTCCACCAGTGTGAAACCCCCGGTCGTTGATCGACCGCATCGGGGACCGCACACGGTGTTGAATCCCGAAGGACGCCCCGCGCCCGCGACCGTTCCCCCCACGTCGCTCGCGGCGTCGTCTGCTCCCACTCCCCGTTCCAGTCTGGTCCGAGTGTTGTTCCCCGCCGAGGGAGACGACGCCGCCCCACCGTTTGACCACGCCGCCGTTCCCAAGCTGGGGCACTATGTGCTGACCGAGCGAATTCGCAGCGGCGGCATGGGTTCGGTTTTTCGCGCGGTCGATTCCCGGCTGAATCGCGATATCGCCCTCAAGGTACTGCCGCCCGCGCTCTCACGCGATCCGGCGATCGCCGAGCGATTCCGCCGCGAGGCCCAACTGTCGGCCCAGCTCGACCACCCGCACATCGCCCGAGTGTACGATGTGGGGGAAGACCACGGCTTGCATTACATCGCGTTCGAATACATCGCGGGAACCAACGTTCGCGACCTGATCGTGCAGCATGGCCGACTGGGGATTGTCGCGGTTTTGAACTACGCCGTGCAGATTGCGCGGGCTCTGGTGCATACCTCCGCCCGCGGAATCGTTCACCGCGACATTAAACCGTCGAACATCATCATCACCCCCGACGGGCTGGCGAAACTGGTCGATATGGGGTTGGCCCGGTCGCAGGCACGCGATGACGCGCTCGCCGAGCTGACGGCGGCAGGAACGACGCTGGGGACGTTTGATTACATCGCCCCCGAGCAGGCGCGCGATCCCCGGTCGGCCGACACCCGTAGCGACATCTATTCGCTGGGATGCACGCTGTACCACATGCTCACCGCCGAGCCTCCTTATCCCGAGGGAACGGTGCTGCAAAAACTGTTGCAGCATCAGGGGGATGACGCTCCCGACCCCGCGTCGAAGAATAGTGAAGTCCCGACGTCGCTGTCGGCGATCATCCGCCGGATGATGGCGAAGGATCCCAAACGCCGGTACCAGTCCCCCGTGCAGCTTGTGCGAGACCTCAACCTGACGGCCCAGTCACTGGGGCTGCGATCCGACGGACCCGAGGGGATTGTCTGGCTCGCCCCGCCACCCGGACCGTCGTTCTGGCAGCGCAATCTGGCGGCGATTTCGACCGCCGGCCTGCTGGTGGCGATTGTGGGCTGGCTGGAATTTGGCAGGCCGGCGACCGCCGGGCGCACGTTCGATCGCAAAGCCGAGCCGTTGCCACCCGCGATTGAAGCCCCCCGCGACACGGCATCAACGCCAGTTGCCAGCACGGAAGCAGCGGCCCCTCGCCGACGCAAAGTGGACGACGAGCCGACAAGCGCCACAGCCTCTTCCAATTCGGACGACGCCCAACCGACCGGGCTGAGGCAGGGGGCGCGTGAACTGGTCGACGTGCTAAGTCTCGCCGGTATCAATCGTGGAGCCGATCTCGCCCGACCGGACGACATCGAAGGAGACGCGCCCGCAGATATTGAGAACATCAGTCCGGTCGATCTCACCAGTCTGGGGCCAACCGGCGGCGAGTCCCGCAATTCGGCGAGCGCCGCGGGCGGTGAGACTGGTCCCAAGCGGGAAGGAATAGGGAGTCGGCCGGGTGGATCTCGATCGGCGACCGGGACACAACCCGAGCGGACCGTCACGTCGACGGATACCGAGTCGGCGTCCGATGATGCGACGCCGCTGGATGACGAAGGGTTTTATCTCGTCGGCCGGGATGGAGCGCTCGACAAACGGTACGCGACGCTGGAGGCGGCGTGCGCGGCGGTACGGGTCGATGGTGCTGTGATTGAATTGCGATTCAATGGAAAACGTCGTGAGACCGGACTGCGGATCTCCCGTCGAATCACCATTCGGGCCGACAAACGCTATTCCCCGGTCGTTGAGTTTTCACCCACCCCCTCGCCAGATGCGGAACACGTGCGGGCGGTTTCGGTCACCACTGGCGCGCTCGATGTCGTGGGGTGTTCGTTCACACTGCTGGTCGGGGAATCAACGCGAGCCGAGAGTTGGGCGCTGTTCTCGCTCGATCGTCCCGACTCGCTGCATTTGCAGGGGACGGTCGTCACACTCGTGAATCCGCAGGCGCGTCCCGCGGCGGCCATCGAGTGGCACGGTCCCGATGGCGCGATGATGCCCGATATGCCGATCGCCGGCGCGCCCGTCCGGACTCCGCTCAATGTCGAACTGACGGAATGCCTGGTTCGTGGTGATGGAGACTTGTTCGTGATTCGCCGGCCGGAACCGGTTCGGCTGGAAATTCGCCAATCGGCCATCGCGGTCCGCGGGGCGCTGCTGCATGATCGTGTGGTCGCCGACACCCGCAATGATGCCTCTCCACTCGAATTGCGGCTCGATCATGTGACGGCGGTTCTAGGAGATTCGCTGGTTCGCGTCGATTGCGCGACTGAGGTTCGCAAACCACCGCAAATTCAGGTCACCGCGTCGAACAGTATTTTCTCGGCGGCGGGCGAGTCTCCGCTGGTGACGATGGCCGGCAGCGTGGCGGTGCAGGATTTCCGGGCACCGTTCGCCTGGGTCGGACAATACAACTTTTACGACCGGTTCGCGACGTTTTGGAACGTGGTGTCGCGCGAGGGAACCGGGCGTGCCGAGACGTGGGACTTTGCGTCGTGGCGAAAACACTGGCCCGAGTCGGCGGAAGCGAACCCTCGCGTTGACGCCGTCGTCTGGCAGCAGCGCGCCTGGCAGTCGACTCCGTTCGCGGAACTGGGACCGATGGATTTCACGCTCGATCGAAAAGGGGCCGGCAATCAGGCCCCAGGCGGGGCGGGAGACTCGACCGACGCGGGAGTCAACCTGCTTTTGCTCCCGCGTGTGCCTCTCGCCGGCAGCGACGCGTCGGCCCGCGACCGGACACGAAGCTGATTCACTCGTTTTAAGCACGAGTTTGAATTTCGCCCGTCAGTCGTTTCCCAGAGAATTACGGGATTAACCACTTGCCGCGCGCGGAAACCAGCCCGTCCACCGCGCGGGAATCGGTTTTCCGATCAGGCGCGGGGACGGGCTGGCCTCTGATGCAGGCTGTCGGTTTTGTAGCGACGACGCTCCGCGGCGTCGCTCCGGTTGTGGTTCCCGC
>JAPLOC010000348.1 GCA_026692825.1 Planctomycetota bacterium
GACCCGTCATCTTTCATTCGGACAACGGGATTGGTTTGTGAACCCGAGGTGAAGGCATTGACGCGAACCGCGGCATTCAAAGCGGAGCCGTCCGCCGCGAATCGTTGAGCGTAGACGTTGTCCCCCGTGCCATCGATGTCGTTTTGTTGGTAGACCACGGTGAATTGCCCGGTGGCGTTCGCACCAAGGGATGACGCGAACTGATCGCGATTCGATGGTCCAATCGCAATCTCCGAGCCCAGCTTGTTGCCGGTAGAATCGACACGCTGAAGGATGAGGTTGTATTTCACCGTTTGCCGTGACCATCCCACCACGTATCCGCCGTTGATCTGAATCGCGATCGATGGATGGATTACCGTGTTGGAGGGAGGTGCGTCGATAATCCTTACGGGACTGGTCGCGGAACCATTTGGCGAAAATGTACGGATGACCGCGCGCCGACTTGTTTCGGCACAGAAGACGGCGCAATTGCCATCGGGTTGAACGGCGATTCTGGAAGTGGACGGCCCAGCGAATCCGACATTGATTTCCGACGTCAACGGCGCCCCAGTCGCGTTGAATCGACGAATTACCGTTCTGGAAAGGGAAGAGTTATTCTCATCGACAGGATCACGCCATGTCAGCCAAAACGATCCGTCTGCGGCAATTCCCACATCGGCCGAGCTTTGGTTCACGTAACCGTCGGTGGCGTTCGCACGTTGCTCGGAACCCACCGCGTGTCCCGTTTCATCGAAGATCTGGAAGTAGATGTCATCGTCCAGTTCGGCCGAATTCTGCGCCGCGTCGCGGGTCCAAACCACCACAGTGCGGCCACTCGAGTTGGTCGCGATCCTCGGCTGGTCCTGGGCGTTGAATGTGCTGGTGTTGACGACAAACTCCGCCGACGTGCTGGCGTCTGGAGAGAGGTCAATTGAAATTTTCGCCGAGCCGGGCGAACGGTCCGTACTCGTGATTGTCAGGAAGTAGGTCTCGCCCGCTTGAATCCAATCCAGATTGGCGGTTACGGGGCCGGTTACGCCATTCGAATTGTAGACATGTGTGACTCCCTGCGAGTCCTGAATGCTCCACCAGAGAATGAGCGGTTGCGCCGTGTTGACCTGTTCAACGCGAATGGCTGCGGAATCGACACCGGCGGGGACCGTGAACTGGTAATACTGCTGTCGATTGCTGGTGATACCGAGGAAAAACTGCTCGCTTCCCTGCAAGCCGAGGCCGCCGATGTTGATCGGTCGGCTCAACTGATCGGGACCGGCGACCTCGATTCCAAACCCGCCACCGTTGGCACCAGAACCGCGTGCCACGACCCAGTACGGTTCGCCGCCGGTGAGAGCGAGTTCAACCCGTCCATTCACGCCGTCCAGATCGTTATCGCTCTGGGCGAGAAGTTGCTGCCCGTTCCCGGAATAGACTCCCAAAAGCATGTCCGTGGAACCGGTGGTATTGATGACGAATTCCCCGGAACTCGTCGGTGTGATCAGGAAATACCTGAATTGCCCCGACGAGTTAATCTGCTGATTGGGGAGTTCGTAGTCCCCATTCGCCTGAATGATCAACGGCTGGTAATTCGCCTGGGCGACGGTCTGGACAATGGTGGCGGGGAGGCCCACGTCGTCGGAATCGAAGTCGGCCTGGACCATGTAGCTCCCCTCTGTCCCCCCCAATGCGCAGACGGTGATGTTGTAGGTCTTTCCCGGGACAATGTCTCCGCTGCTCAAGTCGATGGATCTGTCTGAAGCCGAGAAGTCCGCCAGGGCGACCAAGTTGTTGTCGTCATCCGTGATGCGGACCCACAGCTTCAAATCCTCTGGTGCCGTCACGCTCACCTTGAGGAAATTCGCAGTCATGGGAGCGACCAGTCGCCAGTAGTCGATCCGATTCTCCGGCGTGAATTGACCACTTCCCGTGCCGAGGTAATTGCCTGGCGGGGTGTCAATGCTTCCGTCGATGACTTGGTTTCGTCCCGTGATCACCAGGTTGAAAGTGCCGGGGGCGGCCGTCGCCCCCGCGACGACGACATAATAGGTCGCTCCGGCGGTGAGGCTCGATTGCAGCTCTCCGCTCAAAACCTGACTGCCGATCATGTCGCCCGAGGCGTCGTAAAGCCCGAGAATGGTACTCATTCCGGTCGTCGAAAACGCATGGTTTCCCGAAGTCCCCACGCTCATTTGAAACATCGAGAATTGTTGCTGGCCGACGATTTCATTGTTCGGAATCAGAGCATCCCCGTCGTCGAACGGTACGATCAACTTTGCGTCCCCCGCGGCAATGTCCAGATGCGACGGTAACGTAGGGGGAGCGGGGGGCGCGAGAACTGTCAGTGTCGCTTCAGTGTCGGCACCGCCGTTCAGATCCCCGCCGTCAAACGTCAGCAACCGGGCGCGAATTGTGTAGACGCCGGGCGTGAGTTTGTCGGTGCGAACCTGTCCCCGCCAATTCTGATCTCGCCCCCGAACCTGTGTCAGAAGAAGATCCGTATCGGCCGTGAAGCGATTGTCCGCATTCAGGTCGGCGTAGATCTGCAGTCGGCCCCATGCCGGAATGTCGGTGGTCGTGATTGTGACCAGCGCACTGTCCCCCTGAGTCACGGTCGGATCGTTGAGGACGAGCGAAAATGGGGAGTTGCCATTTGTGACAATGACTTCCGTTCCAATGGGGTCGGTTGAGACCAAATTGGCGGTCGCAACCAGCGTTGGTTCCAGTCGTGACTGGAGTCGGTTGGAAACATGGGCGGCCAGTCCAAACGCGTGGTCGGTCGCCTCCTGGTCGACGAACGTGTCGAGTGTGGAGCCGAAGACATAGTCAACGCCGGTGCCGCCATGAACTGTGTCACCGTTTCCGCTGGCATTGATCGAGTCGTCGCCCGGCCCGGCGTCAAGCACGTTGATTCCGCCAGCGGCGACCAGTGTGTCCGCACCGCCGTAGCCATACAACGTGTCATTTCCAGCCCCGCCAATCAGCGTATCCGAAAATGCGGTTCCATAGGCGACGTCATTGCCTCCCCCGCCCAGAATGGTGACGGAGACCGGTGAATCTCGAAAATCGAAGGTTTCACTTCCCGCTCCGCCCACGACGAGTATTCGCGACACCGAACCATCCCGAACATCGAAGACACCGCCCGCGAAAGTCGCCGTCCCCACCGCATTACTGAAGGTATATGAGCCATCGGCGCGAGCCTTCGCGACGAACTGATCCGCAGTCGCGGTTGACTGATTTCCAAACAGCAGCGCCCCTCCATTGGCGAGACGCACCACCCCACTGGTGGGTCCGGGAGTGAGACTCACGCGATCGGTCCCGGTCCCACCCGAGTATTGATCAACGGATGCGACATTCAGCCGGTCGTCTCCCGATTCACCGAACACATGGTCGATAAAGGCCGTTCCGCTGGTCCCCTGTGTGTCACCTGTCAGATCGTCCGATCCAGCTCCACCGAACAGCCAGTCCTCGCCATCACCACCAACCAGAACGTCACCGTCCGCGCCACCAATCAGGATGTCTTGTCCATGCCCTCCGTAAATCACGTCGACGCCGTCACCGCCGCGCACTGTGGATCCAATCGTCGCGGGAAGTTGTCGCAGATCGACCACGTCGTTACCGGCACCCGCGTCAACATAGACCGCACTGAACTCACTGGGGATCTGTTCGGTGGTCGCCCCGATTGTCAACAGCCAGTTCGCTCCGCTTTTCGACAACGCGATGGTATCCGCGCCGCTTGTTCCGGTCACGATCAGGATCGGATCGCCATTGCTGGTGCGAATGGTGTAACCACGACCCGCGGTTCGCAGGGAGGCAATATCCGTGTCAACACCCGCTGGCGGCGCGGATTTGGAGACAACCACGGCGAGTGGTGCCGCATCGGCGGCAGGAGATGGGGTCGCCCACAGCGACTGACTCCAGGGAAGGACTCCGCCGCCGGTGAGTGAAGATCCACCACCGATGGTACCAGACGCCAGTGGGCGGTTTTGCTCCACTCCCTCAACAAAGTACAAACCGGATGTTGAAAATACCGGTCCGGGATTCAGGTCGGCAATCGGTTGCTCGCTGATATCGTCGGTCAACAATCCGGTCCCAACCAGGCGTTGCGAGTAGACCGACGGGAGTGCGACTCCCGTCGCATCCGTGACCCGCACCAGGACCGACTCATCCCAGTCAAATCCTTTCAAGTTTGCGAACAGTTCTTCGCCCGGCCGCGCCGCCGCGACGAATGCCGAAGCGGGGGAGTGTCCCGCGATCTGTGGCCCCACGCTGACCAGTTGGTCGGAGAGTGTCTGGTCGGGTTTCGCCTTGAAAAAGCCTTTGTAGATTTCGGACTGAAGCGCGACTGAAGCCGTTGCGGTGGTCGTGGCTCCGGAAATCGGAGTCACGAGGTTGCCATTTTTCCGGATTTCGAAATGCAGATGCTCGCTGGTCGAGTCTCCTTCGGCGGGATTTGACTGCGCATTTCCACCCGCCCGTCCCCCAACCGCCCCAATCAACTGCCCCGCTCGCACCGGCCCTGTTGAAACAAAAACCTGCGACAGATGCGCATAGCGGGTCTCTATCCCATCGTCTCCCGCGATCGAGATGTACCGTCCGTAGCCACCATGCCAGCCCCCGTCGTTGTAGACCGTCGCGATCCCGTCGTGTACCGCGATCACGGGGGCACCACGATCTGGGGACTCGCCCGCGACGACCGTTGGATGGGATGGATCCTGATTGATGTCGATGGATGCAAACCCTGGCGCATGCGTCGCATAGGTGGTGGCAATATTTCCGCCCGTAGGCCATACCATCGTAAAGGGTGCCGCCGGGTCGCCGTCTGTCACGGAACTCAGCAACAGTCGCGATTCCAGCGTTTCGACCGATTGTGCAGTGAATTGAGCAATGCGGTCCCGACGGAGTGAACCCGGCCGGCGACGGCGATTTCTCGATGCCCCCGAGTTCGCATTGAGTCGCGCGAGACTGTTCCGAACAAGATCCATCCAACGGCTGACAAACATGGTGCAAGTTCCTGTGTGAAAATTCCGTCGCGTCAGAGCGCGCCGTATGCTGTGGACTTTGAAAACCCCGAACTTCAATTCAACTCTGTTCAACCGGCGTCGCGTTCATCTGCTGTCCGCTTGACGCATTGCCGATGTCGCGGGAACTGCGCTCCGCGCACGTGTGATCTCGCCCATGTCTCCACCCTGTCGGGCGTGGGACCTGCGGCAGGTACGCGGCGCGGCAGGTCTCATGCCGCGCCGCGTACCACTCACCGCTGCGTCTATTTTTTGATCAGGTAGCCCAGGATGTTGGCGTTATCCAGGTTGACATCATGAATCTGGCCGCGTCCGTCGAGTCCCCAGTTCGTATCCACAACGCGCACAATGCGGCGCGGGCCATCGACGACACCCACCACCATGGCGACGTGGCCTGTTCCGCCCACGGCGCGCGACCAGATGATGAACGACTTCTCCGGTGGAATCCGAACTTGTCCGTTCAGCAACCGTGGAACTTTGGAAAAGTCCGGTGTCGCGACGTTCCACAGGTCTGCCGCGACCCCATTTGCTCCCAAAGCGGGAATGTTCGCCGTAACGAGTTTTGCCGCCAGCGAACGCGCGCTGGGGACACATTGACCACTCAGTGGCACGCCACTGTAGTTGGTGACGTAACCGGTCGCGGGGAGTGCCGCCTGAACTGGTGGAGGCGACAGCAGCACGCAGGCCAACGGAGAAAGCAGCAGTCCCACGAGCCAGTTGAACTTTCGTTTCATTGTCCGACACCTTTCAAAGAACTGAAAACCGTCGCCGAGGAATTCGGCAACCCGTATCGAGTTTCACCCCAGCCGCCCGATCCCTCGCAACGTTGCAACC
>JAPLOC010000349.1 GCA_026692825.1 Planctomycetota bacterium
TGATCGGCACTTTTTCGCTGGCGATAAATAATCACGACTTCGGTGGTGATAATTGTTTCCTCGATGGACGACATTGGATTTCGTCCGTCGTGGGTCGTTTGTCGCGATAGCCGGCGCAAGGCCGTGCCTCGATCGTTTGAATTCCACAGGATGTGATGCTGGCCAGATCCCCTGGAGGCATACGTGCTTTTCGGAGACTGCTTCCATGCTTCCATTCGCCGCTACTCTCGTGAAACACTCGTTTCATCTCGCGCTCTGGTCGTCGACCGTTCCGTCCTATGACGGGGCGATGGACCGGTATTCCTGTTGTTGTTGACGTCGTTCCCGCGCCCTCTGACGTCACGCCGCGTCGTCTGATTTGACGCTCTGCGCGATCGTTTCTCCGCTGCGGTTTCGGTCTTGAATCCTGGCTTAATGCGCGCCTGCGGCGCGTGTTGGATTTCCGACCGCAAAACGCCTCCCGGACCTCATCCGGCGAGCCCCTATCAATCTCTGTCTTGGGTTCCCGCGTGTCCGTCACGCGTTTTCTTTCCGTACCCGAACACATCGTTCGGGTCGTGGTGTCTCGTTGTCTCTTCCGTTCCATTGAAAGGACGTTCCGCCCATGTTGAATTCGCAAACTCTCCGTCGCCGCCGACGCGGTTTCACCCTCATCGAACTGCTGGTGGTCATCGCCATCATTGGCGTTCTGGTCGCCCTTCTGCTCCCGGCCGTGCAACAGGCCCGCGAGGCCGCACGTCGCTCGCAGTGCTCCAATAACCTCAAGCAGATCGGGCTGGCGCTCCACAACTATCACGATACTTTCAACACATTCCCCCCGGCGGCCACAGTGTCAGCTCGTGATTCCAAGGGAGCCGGGATCGCATCGTGGGGTTGGGGCACATCGATTCTACCCCAATTGGACCAGTCGACAATTTTCAACGACCTGAATCCCAATCGCACGGAACTTGATGTGCTGCTCCGGGATCCGGTCGCCCGCATCAAGACCACGACGACGATTCCGGTTTACAAGTGCCCCTCCGATACGGCCCCCCGCACGAACTACGAACGCGCTTTCAGCAACCTCGAATACGGCGGCCCGGGATACAACGCGGGGAGCCGCGACTTCGCCGCCGGAACATCCAGCTACGCGGCCGTCCACGGGACTTACTGGGTGAACGCCGGAAACGCTGTGTTTGACAAACTGGACCCGGGCGGGGTTTTCTTCCCCACCAGCAATATCAAGATCAGCGACATTACCGACGGTGCCAGTAACACGTTCCTCATTGGCGAACGCCGCTGGAGTGATTTCTCCGCTGTCTGGGTCGGGATTCGCAATTATCAGGGGTTTGGTAACTGGGGCTCCCGAATGATCCAGGGAATTGTATCGGTTCCGCTGAATTACGGCACTCCCGTTTTCAACGGCACGCCCGACAACAACGGGAGTCGACAGGGATGCAGCAGTAATCATACCGGTGGCGCCCACTTCCTTCTCGGTGATGGTCGAGTCAGGTTCGTCAGCGAGAACATCAACTTCAACAACAACGGTGCCGCGTCGAATGATCCCGCACAGCAGGCGTTGATGGGGATCTACCAAAAACTGGGACGTCGCAACGACGGTCAACCGATCGCTGATTACTAAACGGTCAACCACTCCCAAAAAATTCCACGCTCAGATCCAGGACTCATTCATGTCACCGCAGCAAATCTTTTGGAAGTCGCGTTTCATCAAATCGGCGTCTCTCCTGTTCCTCCTCAGTCTCGCCGGTTGTGGCGGCGGCGTCCCAGCGTTGGGCACCGTCGGCGGAACGGTCACGGCGAATGGCAAGCCACTGGCGAATGCTTATGTGGAGTTTCAGCCCACGGCGGGTCAGGCCTCCTACGGGGTCACCGATGCCAACGGCAAGTACTCGCTGTTCTTCCGAGAAAACCATCCGGGAGCGGTCCTGGGCGAACACAAAGTGTCCATTCGCACAAAGGATTTCGCCCAAGACAACTCCGAAGATGGTGTCGGTTCGGTGGAATTGGTGCCGCAGGCCTACAACCAGTACACGATTCTGAAAGCGGTCGTGAAAGCGGGTGAGAATCCGCCGATCGATTTCAAGATCGAATACGACGAGCAAGCCTACGCCCAACTGGTACAGGTTCGGAAAGACGCGCAAGCGCGACAAGTTCGCGGATTCGCGCTCCGGTAACGAACACGTCTCGGGTGGCGAGCAGCCGAGCGCGACACTCTTCTAAACCGCTCGTCCACCCGAGGCGCTTTTGATCGACATTCTGCAACACTCAACCATTGAATCGGAGAATTCACTTGTCCTCAATTCGCATTTCACTTTCGGTCTTCGTGCTGTCGCTGTTTGGCGCGGTCACCGCCAAGGTGGCGGAAACCGCCGGGCTGGAACACGAACGGATCGCGGCCCTCGCCGGTGTCGAGCAGCTCGACAAACTGGATGAACGGTCGGCGATTGTCCTGATCCATTCCCCGGCCGGCCCATTCCGGCTCGAAACCATTCCCCTTCCCTAGTGGTGCTGCTGCCATCTCGCGTCTCAAACCTGTGAAGCGCCGCTCAGGAGTCAGAATCATGCGAACTTTCATTGACTGGTGGAGTCGACCGCGACATTTGCTGGCGTATACCGCGCTGGGAACCTTCCGGTTGATCGCGTCTGCGGCGGGCGACGACTCGCCCCAGAATGCCATTTCACTGATCGAGATCCCGAGCGAAGGTCGATTCGCGATCGAAGCGAAGGGAGTTGACGATCAGACATTGGTGAAGCTGCGACAGCTTCCCCCGACGGCACCGGAATTCAGCCAGTTTCTGTCGGTTCGCACCGCGGCCGCGGGGGAAGACTCCCGGCTACCCCCCATTTCGGGTCGCTACACGATCAAAGATCGTACGGTTCGGTTCACTCCGAACCATCCGCTGCGGCGCGGAGCGTCGTACCAGGTCCAGATCGCCGACATCACCGGTGGCCGAACCTCGGTTCGCGGAGAGGAGAATGCGACCCCTCGATTTCAAAGAGAGATTCGCGTTCCCGATCCCGTCGTGGTGGAAACGCGCGCTCCGAACGTCGTGCGTGTCGATCCGACATCAGAGACTCTCCCGGAGAATCACCTGAATCCGAAGGAATGGGAAATCACTGCGCCAGCCGCGGGGTCGCTGGCTCCATTGACCCTGAAGTTTCCACGTCCGCTGGACCGCGCGCTCGCCGAGCGCTGCATCCGGATTCTTGACGCCGACGGTCGGGCCGTCGACGGTCAATTCGACGTGACCCACGGCGAGACACGCTGGGAGTTCATCCCAGCCTCGGCATGGAGTGTCGGGAGCCATCACGTGTCCGTGAATCCCGTTTTGGAGGACACGGCCGGCAACAGCGTCGCGCGGGCGTTCGAAGTTGATGAACTGCGTGTCCAGGACAAGACCTCAAAAGACGAACACGTCTCGATTCCATTCCTTGTGGTCCCGTCGCCCTCCGCACGGTAACCGCAATCACTTCTCGTCGTTCTCGTAAAACTCCCCGGAGGAAACACATGCTTGTAGGAAATCTTCGCGGCTTCGGCCTCCGCACTTTGATGCGGTGCGCGCTGGCCGCGGCGACGGTGGTCACCACCGTTCACTCGACCCGGGCTGAAGAAGCCCTGAACCCCGCCGACGTGGAATACTTCGAAAAACACATTCGGCCGGTGCTGGTTTCGCAATGCGCGGAATGTCACTCCGACAGCATCCAGGCGAAAGGCGGGCTGAGGCTCGACATCGCCGCCGGCCCCAAAATTGGTGGCCAGCGCGGCCAGACAATCATTCCGGGCAAGCCGGAAGAGAGTCTGCTGATCAAGGCCCTGAAGTACGACGGCCTGCGGATGCCCCCGGGTGGCAAGCTCGACGACGAA
>JAPLOC010000350.1:0-3886 GCA_026692825.1 Planctomycetota bacterium
CCGGAAAGGGGATCAGTGTCAGCGGGATCGCCATCTCGGGAATCGATGCCTCGAACTATGTGCTGGCCGCCACAACCGCCAGCGCCACCGCCGACATCACCCCCCGGCCAATCACCGGACTGATCTCGGTCGCCAGCAAGACCTACGACGGCACCGCGGCCGCGACGATTACGGGATACGGCTTGATCGGCGGTCTGGGTATGGATCAGTTGCTTTACGGGTCCGGCACGGCCACCTTCGCCGACAAGCATGTTGGAACGGGCAAGACGGTCACCGCCACCGGACTGAGTTTGACCGGTGCCGACGCCAGCAACTACTCAGTGAACAGTGTCGCCACGACAACCGCCGACATCACGCAGAAAGCGCTGACAATCACCGCGGTCACCAATACCAAGGTTTACGACAGTACGAACAGCGCCGCCGCAGTGCCGACTGTGGCTGGCTTGATCGGCGGTGACACGGTGACCGGCCTCAGCGAAGTCTACGACACGCCGACTGTCGCCACCGGTAAGACGCTTTCCGTGAACACGTACACGGTCAACGATGGCAACGGCGGCGGCAACTATGCGATCAGCCTGGTCACCAACACCACCGGGGTCATCACCCCGGCCACCGACATCCAGATGGTTTCGGCGACGACCAACGGCGCGACCACGCTGACCGTCAGCTACATCATCGCGAACCTCGCCGCCCCGCAGTTCAACATCGGCCTCTACCGGTCGGACGACGACCTGTTCGCCGGTGACCTGCAGCTTGCGATGGTGACGATTTCGCTGCCTGCGGATCTGACGGTCGGCTCGCATGTGAAGACCTTCACCATTGGCACCGGAGTGGGGCAGGTTCCGCTGCCGGGGGCCGGCGCGACGGAAGTAGATACCGATTACTTCCTGCTGGCGGCGGCTGACCCGACCAACGTCATCCTCGAAGGGGGAGGGACCGCCGACGAGTACAACGTCGCGGCCATCACCGGAGCCTACCATGCGACGACCGGTGCCGTGATGGTTCAGGGAGGTTCAGCAGCCGACACGGTCAGCGTCAGTGGGGCGACGGTCGTGACGGTCAACGGAACGTCCACCACCTACACCAGCGCCAGCGTCACCGGAATTCGCGTCCGCACGCACGGCGGAAATGACGTTGTCGATCTGTCGGCCGCGACCAAGGCCACATTGGTCCACGGCGGGTCGGGCAACGACACACTCACTGGCGGAACGGTGTCAGACCTGCTGTTCGGTGGGATCGGCAACGACTCGCTGTTCGGAAACGCGGGAGACGACGTTCTGGCCGGCGAAGCGGGGGACGACGTGTTGACCGGTGGTTTGGGGAACGATTCCTACACGTTCGCCACCGACGCCGCTCTTGGTGCCGACACGTTGGATGAAAGCGCCGGAGGGACCGACACGCTCGACTTCTCGGCGACTTCCACGCTGGGAGTGACCGTGAACCTCGGCCTCACCGCCGCGCAGACGGTGAACGCGAATCTCACGCTCACCCTCTCTCTGGCGACCGCGTTTGAAAACGTCGTGGGTGGCGCGCAGTCCGACTCACTGACCGGCAACGCGAACAATAACGTGCTGATTGGAGCGGGTGGCGACGATTCGCTTGCGGGTGGAGCGGGCAACGATACCTATCGGTTCACCGCCGACGCCCCGCTGGGGGGCGATACGTTGGACGAAAGCGGCGGCGGGATCGACACGCTTGATTTCTCGACGACGACCGCGGCGGTCACGGTGAAATTGGGCCTCGCCACGTCGCAGGTGATCAACGCGAATCTCAGCCTGACACTCGGGTCGGCGACGACGATTGAAAACGTCATCGGTGGTGCAGGGGCGGACACACTGAGCGGCAACTCACTCGACAATGCCCTCACCGGCGGTGCCGGCAACGACACCTACCAGTTCGCCGCCGATTCCCCGCTCGGATTCGACACGCTCAATGAGGCGGGGGGTGGAATCGACACGCTCGACTTCTCGGCCACCACATCAACCGCGGTCACCGTCAACCTGGCCTCGTCGGGAGTCGCTGGCCAGGTGGTGAATGGCAATCTCAAACTCAATCTCAGTTCCGGGACGACGTTTGAAAATGTCATCGGTGGATCGCAGGGGGACACCCTCACCGGTAACGCCAACGCGAATACTCTGTCCGGCGGCGCTGGAAACGACACGCTGGTCGGTGGTGCCGGAAATGACCTGCTCATCGGCGGCAGCGGAAACGACGTCTACTCGTTCACCGCCAATGCGGCTCTGGGAAGCGATATCCTGGACGAAAGCGGCGGCGGCGTCGACACGCTCAACTTCTCACTGACCACGACGCAGGCCGTCACGGTCGACTTGTCGAACGCGGCTTCGCANNNNCGACACGTTGGAAAACGTGACCGGCGGTTCGCTGAACGACACGCTCACCGGCAACAGTCTCGCCAATACCCTCACCGGTGGAGCGGGGAACGACGCGCTGAACGGTGGCGCAGGTAACGATCGGCTGGTTGGTGGTGCCGGCAACGACATTCTGAGCGGAGGGACAGGTGACGACGCCTACGCCTTCGCCGCCACCTCGGCCCTGGGGACCGACACGCTGGACGAAACGGCCGGCGGAGTCGACACGCTCGACTTCACCGGGACGACAGCCGCCCTGACGGTCAACCTGAGTGTCGCGACGACTCAGGTGGTCGGCGGGACGAACCTCTCGTTGGTCCTTGGCTCCGCATCGGTGTTCGAGAACATCGTGGGGGGGGCTGGAGCCGATGTGTTCATCGGCAATGATTTGGACAACGTTCTCAACGGAGGTGCCGGCAACGATACTTTGACCGGTGGAGCCGGCAACGATCTCCTCGTAGGTGGCGCGGGAAATGACACGTACAAGTATGCCGCTGACGCCGCCCTGGGAAGCGACACGCTGGACGAGAGTGGCGGCGGAATCGACGCGCTCGACTTCTCAACCACGGTGGGATCGGCGGTCTCGATCGACCTGGGAGTGACGACCCCGCAGGCCGTCAACCAGAATCTGACGCTGACCATCCTGTCGGCATCGGCGTTTGAGAATGTCATGGGTGGAGCGCTGGGCGACACGCTCACCGGTAATGCCAACGCCAATACGCTGACCGGCAACGGCGGCAATGACGTCCTCGCCGGAGGAGCCGGCAACGACTTGCTGACCGGTGGAGCGGGGGACGACGTCTACGCCTTCACCGCTGACTCGGCTCTGGGAAGCGACACGTTGAACGAGACCGGTGGCGGTATCGATACGCTGGATTTCTCGGCCACGGCCGGCTCGGGTGTGACGATCAACCTGGGACTGGCGACGGCCCAGGTGGTCAATGCGAACCTCACACTCATTCTGGGTTCCATCTCGACGTTCGAAAACGTGGTGGGTGGTGTCCAAGGGGACACGATCATCGGCAACGCCAATGCCAACATCCTGTCGGGAGGTGCCGGCAACGACACACTGACAGGTGGAGCCGGCAATGACTCGTTGATCGGCGGTACGGGGAACGACGTGTACGCCTTCACCGCCACCTCGGCCCTGGGGACCGATACGCTCGACGAATCTGCGGGTGGAACCGACACACTGGACTTCACCGGGACCACAGCCGCTTTGACAGTCAACCTGGGGGTCGCGACGACTCAGGTGATCGCGGGGACGAATCTCTCGCTCATCCTGGGCTCCGCGACGGTGTTCGAAAACGTCACAGGCGGCTCGGGGATTGACACCCTCGTCGGCAATTCGCCCGACAACGTTCTCAGTGGCGCGGCCGGCAACGACATTCTGACCGGCGGAGCTGGCAACGACCTCCTCGTGGGTGGAGCCGGGAACGACACCTACAAGTTTGCCGCTGATGCGGCTCTCGACAGCGATACGCTCGACGAGAGTGGCGGTGGAGTCGATACGCTCG
>JAPLOC010000350.1:3925-8590 GCA_026692825.1 Planctomycetota bacterium
GTCAACCTGAGTGTGGCCACCCCGCAAGTCGTCAACACGAATCTGACACTGACACTCTCGTCGGCGTCCGCATTTGAGAACATTCTCGGGGGATCGCAGGGAGACGCGCTGACCGGCAATGCCAACGCCAACAGCCTGACCGGGAACGGCGGCAACGACGTTCTCGTCGGTGGAGCTGGCAACGACACGCTGACGGGTGGGGCGGGAGATGACGTCTACGCTTTCACCGCCGACTCGGCACTGGGAAGCGATACGCTGAACGAAGCCGGCGGCGGAAACGACACGCTGGACTTTTCAACAACGGCCGGTTCGGCAGTCACCGTCAATCTGGGGCTGGCGACAGCCCAAGTGGTCAATGCGAACCTCACCCTCACTCTGGGTTCCGCGACGACATTCGAGAACGTGATCGGCGGTTCCCAGGGAGACACACTGATCGGCAACGCCAACGCGAACACGTTGTCGGGCGGAGCCGGCAACGACACGCTGACGGGTGGAGCCGGCAACGATTCACTGGTCGGAGGTACGGGAGACGACGCTTACTCCTTCGTCGCCAACGCCGCCCTGGGGACGGATACATTGGACGATGTCGACGGTGTCGATCTGTTGGATTTCTCACAGACCACCGTCGCGATCACGCTCGATCTGGCGACCGCTGGCTTGCAGACGGTCAACGCCAATCTGAAACTCGTGCTGGGTTCTGGTGCGGCTTTCGAGATGGTCGTCGGGTCGACAGGGAACGACACGATCGACGGCAACGCGCTCAACAACGTTTTGATCGGTGGAGCCGGCACCGACGTGTTGCACGGCCGCGACGGGCGGGATCTGCTGTTTGGCGGTTCGGGTGCCGACACGCTGAGCGGCGACAACGACGATGACCTGCTCATCGGCGGCCTGGTGACGTTCTACGACGAAAGCACCAAGACACTGAATCGACAGGCGATCGCAGCCATGATGGCCGAGTGGGCCCAAACCTACGATCCTCTCGACCACGATCTCGACTATGCGACACGGGTCGGTCACCTGCGAACGGCCAGCGGCGGTTTGAACGGTGGCTACGTCCTCGACGGCACGACCGTGTTCGACGACCTGTCGCTCGACAACCTGTTCGGACAGGGAGGACTCGACTGGTTCTGGAAGTTTGGCGGCGACGTCGCGGACCTGAATAACGGAGGTTCGGAACTGGTCAACTGAGAGTCCGCCGGAACCTCCTCTTAGCACTTGTCCAAAATCAAAACCGTGATTTTAGACTGTACATCGCGGCGCTGCCGCCGTCGCATCCCGTAGCTGCGCTCGAAAGAGCTTCTGTCAGTCAGTGAATCGTCGATTGGAAGCCCTTTGGCGACCCCGGAAGGGGTCAAATCGATTAGCCCCGGGTCGTTGCCGCGTCAGCGGAAACGACCCGGGGTTTGGCGACAACGCGAGAATCGACCCCGGCATTGGTCGCATACGATGTCGACGTGCGGCGGGATGTTGGCGATTCAGCGAAATGTGTTTGGGAGATCGCGCGACGGCGAATGTGGCCCCTGCCGGGGTCAGACACTTAGTCCATTTCATCCTGTCCAACTCTTTTCGTCCGGCGTAGCTACTTCGAGCCGGGGTAGCAAAACAAACTGTGGCGAATTCGATAAGGTTCCGGGTCACGCAGCCGTTCCATCAGTACTTCGTCGCCGCGAATCTCTTCGATGGCTTTGAGATAGTCGTTCCACAGCACCTCGGCGGTCGCTTCGGAACCAAACGCCCGGCGGTCTTGCGATTCGGCGGTCAGTATCGCACTCGCGGTCGTGACCAGCCAGACGAATAGCGCCCACGCACCCAGGATTCGCCAGCCGCCAAATGTCACAATCGCGACCCGACCAGTCCAGGAACCGCCGGGCAGATCGGAGGGCGAGTTCATTCGCAGTTTCGTGCCCCACACCCAATTCCAAACCGATCGGCCACCGGTCCCAGGGGTGACCGTCATCGCCAGGGCGATCAACGTCAACGCTGAAAGTCCGAATCCGATGGGGAGCCCCTGGCTGAAGACAAATTGGGACCCGCCGTTTTGTGAAATCCGATCGGAGCCATACCACGGCCATGCGAGCATGCGGGAGTTTTCAACTTCCCAAATCCAGTAGTCGTCAAACATGTCGCCTCGAAACTCCAACCACCAGTCGTGTCGATCCAAACCGTCTGAGAATTCGGCGAGAAAACTGTATTCAGCCGAAGTAATCACCGATTGGTAGAGCAAGCCCCAGCCAACGAATCCACCGATCGCAATTATCATAATCGCGATACACACGGGGCGGTTGACCGCAAGTCGCGAGCCAAGAATCCGCCGAACTAACCAGATTTCGAGGACTCCAAATCCGATGGCGGGAATCCACAAAACGCACCGATTCGCAGGTTCGACGCCCAAACCCGTGTAGTCTACAAAGACGAGCAGGATGAGCAGCGCTGCCAACGTTATTCCGAAAAGAGCGGCACACAGGGTCAGAATTCGGGTGATTTGACTCGAGACGTGCGTCGCGAAAGGTTTCATCAATGGCAATCGGGAAAATAAGCCCCCGATCGCGCCCAACACGACCAGGAAAAAGCCAATAACAAGCAACCTGTTACGCGTCAGCTCTGTGATCCAGAGAAGCTGGGTGCTGTTGAGGCCCCGCAGTTCGTCAACCCGTTCGAGTGCCGCTACGCTGATTAACAGGTTGAGCATGGTTTGGGACGAGGGGGCCGGAACCGGGGAATTTTCAATTACACGGTCACGGCGAAATTTGGCCAGTTCTTCGTTTGTCGCCGCGATTTTCTTCATTCGATAGTCGAAAGTCGGGGACCGAGGTGCTGTGCGTTCCCAATGTTGACGGATTTCCGCAACATCGGGTCGCTCGAAAAGGGCTTCTGCCCATGCGACCTCTTCTGAGATTCTGATGAAAGGAAACAACCGCTGCGCCCACCTCCGCCGTTCGGTTCGGTCGAACGGAATCCATCCGAGGGCTCGAAGAACAGAGACTCGATGATCTTGCAAATCGATCAACGGAGTTTCATTGGGCAATTTGGCGAAATGATTGTGTAACGTCCGGGCGGCGCGAATCCGTGCGAGATCGGAGGGACTCATCGGCGAATGAGGTGCCTCCTCGTCCAGTTTCACCAATATCGCAACCTCTTGAAGAGCAGGAGCCGCGAGGTACTGGTAGAGCGAGTTGCGCGGATCATGTCGAACCGCTTCGGCGAACTGTTCCAGTCGGCTTTGGCCCTGTTCCGGAAACATGTCGGCGATTTCGCGACCGAGCCGTTTGGATCGGGCCAGTGTCCGCCAGAGACGCGGTTCATCCGGGGCGAATTGGTGCATCCGTTTCCACACCCGCGCCGCCGCTCGAACGTACAGCAAACTCTCGTTCTCGTCGTGGGAAGAATTCAAATCCGCCAGAGTGAGAAACAAGCAAATCGACTCCAGGCAGCGATCCGCCGACGGCGCGGTGCTGTCCAGTTCTCTTTCGACCAACTCAATCCAGACGCGAGCGGGTTTCGCACGTTCGACGAATTCCTCGCCATCCAGTGGCGAAGGGATCAGTCCAAACGTTGTGCGGTACCAATCGAACCGCAGCGCTTCGCGCGCGGGTTCGGACGTGAACCCCTTCCACGTCACCCACGCCGCCAAAGCGAACACCAACCCCCAGGCGATGCGACGGATGGCGGTCGAAAACGCCAGCCGGGTCGGCTTCTGAACCAAGTTCGTCAAGGAAGGAGGCGGTGCTGGTCCGTCCGAGAGCGGGGAGCCGTGCGTGGCGTTTTCGTTCATGGGGGGCGGAACCAGCACTGGAAAACGCGGTCGAACATCGCCGAACTGCAACGCGTCCGGCAAGTGGACAGTTTCGATTCTTCAAGTTATCCATACGCGGAATCAAAAGCCACGGAAGCGCACGGAAGGTCACGGAAACGAAGGGAGAGGCCACGCGGATAACGACGCGGTGCCACACGCTTTGTTCGGGGCGTATTTTCGCCTTGCCGGTTGATCTCGCTGAGGTCGTCAGGTATTGGAGACGGGATGGCAAACATCCTCTTTATCCTCTTCATCCTGTCCCCCCTTTTTTCGTCCGTTGTAACCTGTCGCGGAGTCGAATGACCGGATTCGGAGTGGAAAAGAAAAAATTAGACAGGATGAAGAGGATGAAAGGGATGAACAGGATTGTCTCAGTGACGGTCCAACCTGGTTGTTGAGGGGGGTCTGGTAATTGAGTGTTCTTCCACTCGTCCCCCGTTGATGATCGTGTTTTTCGCATCAAGACTCCTGTCGCTGGCACGTTCGGGTGTGATCGAGTTACAGTGCCGGCCGCGATTCCACGGGGATGGTTCGGTTTCATCCGCGGTCGCGGTTCCTTCCGCAAACAGTCCATGATGCCAGCGATCGATTTGAGTTGGGTGCGTGACCAGTTTCCCGGGCTCCATCATCAGCAGAACGGGAATTCCGTCGCGTTTTTCGATGGGCCGGCCGGCAGCCAGGTGCCGCGCTCGGTCGCCGATGCGGTCAGCCGGTATCTGCTGGAAACCAATTCTCAGCACGGCGGAGTGTTCGAGGTCAGTCGGGAGAGCGACGCCATTCTCGATCGGGGACATCAGGCGCTCGCCGACTTTCTGGGGGCGCGCGATCCGGGTTGCATCGCCTTCGGTGCCAACATGACGACCCTCACG
>JAPLOC010000351.1 GCA_026692825.1 Planctomycetota bacterium
CACTTTCGTGATTTGCGATCCTCACACAGAGCCGTGAATCCAACAGCTTGATGCCGACGATTCGTTTTCCGTCGGGTTGAGTTTCGTATCCAGGAAGTTCATCGATTGACAGCGTTCCCTCCGCTGCGGCGCAGCCGCCGGTCGCTTCCCGTTAGGGATGCAATACAGTAGCCGGGGGTCGCAGCGCAGCGGAGACCCCCGGATAGCCTGATGAATTGAGTGCATCCTGGAGGGATGCCAAAAGAGTGGTTGACGAGTGAGACTCTTGCATGGATTCCTGTGTTTTGCGGCATGTGGAAGAATCGCTCTCGCGCCGGCCTGACAGCGGGAAATTGAGAATCGTGGCCGAAATAGCCGAACACGATTCTGGCATCCCTCCGGGATGCAGTTCTCGACAAGCCACGTCCCGGGGGTCTGCGCTGCGCTCCGACCCCCGGCTACTTTCTGGCATCCCATTCGGGATGCGACGGCGGCTACGCCGCGATAAACCCTACAAACGAAGGTCTTGATCCTGGACGGGTTCTTAGAACCGCGAATTGCTCGCATCCACGCCGACTGATACCATAACGGCTGTCGATTGCCATCAATCCACGGCGTCTTGTGCTGGAGCGTCCCCATGTTGCGAGTCTTTGGCAGCCCGAATCGGTACGGCCGACGCGATTTCCTGCGCATTGGCAGCCTCGCTTTGGGGGGACTGACGCTGCCGCAATTGCTGGCGACCCAGGCCGCCGGGGCTTCGGGCCGACTCGCGACGGGGAAATCGGTCATCTTCCTGTTCCAGCATGGTGGTCCCAGTCAGATCGAAACGTTCGATCCCAAAATGACCGCTCCTGTGGGAATTCAAAGCGCCACCGGTGCCGTTCAGACCAAGATTCCGGGAATCTCGTTCGGCGGAACGCTCCCCAAACTGGCGCAACTGGCCGACAAATTCTCGATCGTGCGATCGTTCGCGACGGGGGATGGCAATCACGACATCAAGCCGATTGTCGGGCGAGATAGCGGCGGAGCGAATTTGGGGTCGTTGTATTCCCGCGTGGTGGGAACCAACAGCGGCACGACGGGCATGCCCACCAACGCCGCCTTGTTCTGCCGGGCGGTCGACCCGATGGCAAAACCTGTCATCAAGGATTTTGGCAATTTCGAAGCGACCGGCGGGATTGGCGCGTCGTATGCGCCGTTCGTTCCCGGGGCAGGGGGGGACTTGCAGCGTGACATGGAGCTGAACCTGCCGATGGATCGCTTGGGAGACCGGCGGGCTCTCCTGGGCGAACTTGACCGCGTCCGGTTTCAACTCGACGCCAGTGGAAAATTGGAGGGACTCGACCGACTGCGGGAACAAGCGTTTGGAACCATTGTCGGCGGTGCGGCGGGGGCGTTTGACCTGTCACAGGAATCACCCGCGACCATTGCCCGTTACGATACCGCCCCGCTGTTTGGATCCGACGGAATTTCGCGTCGCTGGAACAATTATCCGCACTATGTCGACAACGCTCGTAGTCTTGGCAAACTCCTTCTGCTGGCGCGGCGTTTGTGTGAAGCGGGTTGCGGCTTTGTCACCATCACCACCAGTTTTGTCTGGGACAATCACTCGGATGTGAACAATGCCGGTGCGGAAGAGGGAATGCGGTATTGCGGCATTCCATTTGACCACGCCGTCTCGGCATTCATTGAAGATTGCGAAGCGCGCGGTCTTTCGGACAAGATCCTGCTGGTCTGTTGTGGCGAGATGGGGCGGACGCCACGCATCAACGCCAACGGCGGCCGCGATCACTGGGGGGGATTGGCTCCGCTGATGCTGTTCGGTGGCCGAACGCGACCGGGCCAGGTGATTGGCCAGTCGACTCGCGACGCGGGGGAACCGTCGAGTGAACCGATGCGAATTCCCAATCTGCTGGCGACCATCATGCACACGCTGCTCGATGTGGGTGAACTGCGGGTTACCCGGGGCGTTCCCGCCGAGGTCGTCCGTGCCGCATCCGCCGCCGATCCGATTCCGGGACTGTTTTAGCGGGTGTGGTCCTCCTCGGCACCGCCGAAGTTACTTCACAGGGACAATCTTTCCCGTCGCGGCACTTTTCGCTTCCAGGTGACACAGCTTCAGCGCGTCGCGCGCCAGTTCACCCGACAGCAGTGCCGGCGTCTCACCCGTGGCGATCGCATTGACGGCGACTTGCAGCTCGGCGGTGAACGCGGCACACCATTCCGTGCCTCCCTTCAATGTCGGATTGACCGCTTTACCATCGTTCGTGACCACCGTGAGGGGCCGATTCAGCACTGGCTGGCCTCCCAGTGTGTTAAAGTCATACAGCAGCGTCGCCTTCTCCAGGTAGATTTCAAACCCGTGGGCGAATGCGAGTCCCTTGGCCGCGATCCCTCCCATGGTGCAACTGACCGCCAGCGATTTGTCGGGGTAGAGGTACTGCGTCTCCAGGTGTTGTGCCCAGCCCTGCTCGATCACGCCACGGGCGTGAACCGCTTCGGGCACCCCGCACAAATAGCCAATGAAATGGGTGTCATGAATGTGCAGGTCGACCCCGGGACCGCCGGTTTTGCTGAGGTCGGCCATGTCCTTGGACCAGTCGGGTGTGCAGATCACCCGGCGGAAGTGCGCCGCCCGCAACTTGCCGTATTTGCCACTCTTGACAACGTCGGCGACGAATTTGAATTCGGGAAAAAACGGCAGCACGTGGGCGACCATGAACAGCTTGCCCGACTTCTTCGCCGCCGTCACCATCCGGTCGGCCGCTTTCAAATCGACCGCGATCGGTTTTTCGACGATCACATGTTTGCCAGCTTTGAGCGCTTCCAGCACCACGGTTTCGTGCTGGTCGTTCGGAAGGCAGACGTCGACCAGGTCAATATTCGGGTCGACGAGCAGTTCGCGATAGTCGGCATAGCCCGTGACCTTCATTTTCTTCAGGTCGACCTGCCCGCCGCGAGGCCCAAAATTCCCTTGAATTCCGGACCAGTCCCCCGCGAGTTTCTTGGGATCGCGGGTGGCGATCGCCACGACCTTCGCCCCCTTGACCTTGCGGGCACCTTCGAAATGGGTCATTCCCATAAAACCGAGTCCGACCAATCCGATGCGCACCATGTCGCGGAATCCTGAGCTGAAGAGTTGTGGGGGGAACGGGCCGCCAATCGATACGAAAGTTACCCACCGACCGGCCTGACCCGCAACCGTTCCCATGCGATATCGGTTCAATCGACGTATTGGGTGCCACGGTCAGCGAGTCGAATCCTGCCGCTGATCACCGCCACCCCTTCAGGGATACCGTCATTGACCCCATTCCAGCCCCTGGATAATCTCGAATCTCCTTTCGCCAGCCTCTGCGAACCCAGCAGCACGTCTCCGAGCTCTTTCTCTCGACGGATCAAAACAGCGACCTGGAGTTCAGCCGTGCCATGGTGGGCGTGGCGATTCCTACTGTCCTCCCCTGCGCGTTTCGTCGTTCACTGAACCTCGGCCAATCCTCTCAACGCGTGTGTCGTTGATCCGCTGGCTCGGTTCTTTCCCGGGAACGCTCCTCCCCATCAAGTGTGGCTGGACGTTCCGAATTCTACGATTGAAGGATGTTTTGCATGCGAAGTCTGATTGTTCTTCTGGTCGTCGCGACGACACTGTCGATCGCCGATCGGGGGATGGCTCAAGAGAAGTCCGGAGCGAAACCGGGCGCGAAATCGGTCCCCGCCAAGCCTGCGGTCAACGCCGCGACCAGCGATCTCGACGTCATCAGGCAGGCCGCCGCCAGTTATGCGAAAGCGTTTGATGAAGGAGATGCGAAGGGGGTCGCCGCCCATTTCGCGTCCGACGCCGAATACGTCGACGAAGAGGGAACAGTGACAATCGGTCGGGGGGCGATCGAAAAAAACGTCGCCGACACAATCGCGGAGAATCCCGGTTCCAAATTGACTATTGTCATCGACACCGTTCGGTTTGTCGGGGGAACTCTGGCATTTGAAGAGGGGACCGCGACTGTCACCAACGCGAAAGGGTTGGCCGCCGAGACCCGCTATGTGGCGACACACACCAAAACCGACGGCAAATGGTTGTTGGCGAGCGTGCGTGATCAGGCTCCGAACACCCGTGCCCACGATCGGGAACTGAAAGCACTGGAGTTTCTGGTGGGAGACTGGGTCGATGAAGGACCGGATGGTGTCACCCAGTTTTCGTGTCACCACAGCGCGAAGGGGAAATACCTGATTCGCGACTTCAACGTGAAAATCGAAGGACATGCCGCCCTCAATGGCACCCAACGGATTGGTTGGGATCCGCAGGCTCGCAAATTGCGCACCTGGGCCTTCGATTCGGAAGGGGGATTCAATCAGGGGGAATGGCACCGCGATGGAGAGAGTTGGGTGCTGAAGGCGAGCGGAGTCACGGCCGACGGCGAAACCAGCGTTTCGACCGGCATCTTCACCCCGGTGAATGATCACACCATGACCTGGCAGGCGATTGACATCACGATCGGCGGCCGTCGCCTCCCCGACACGCCCCAGATCCGCATCGTACGCCGCCCCCCAACTCCCACCAAAAAGCCGACGAAGTAGGCAAACCGTTCAAATCGAACCGCCAGACAGTGGTGTTCGAACAAGGTGGCGTTCGAACAGAGTCAGTCCCAAATCATCCAGCACAAGACAACAGTCATGAATACAAAAACAGTCCGTTGGAAACTCGTGGTGGCGTGCGGTCTATCGCTCGCCCTCTGCACGCATGAGGCATTCGCCTTTGGACGCGGTGGCGGAGGTGGACGGCCTCCCGGGGGTGGAGGTGGAGGGCGGCCTCCCGGAGGTGGCGGTGGTTCGCGACCGCCGGGAGGTGGTGGTGGCTACCATCCCCAGGGAGGAGGAGGTGGTGGTACTCGACCGCAATCGGAAGGTGGGTCGCGTCCCCAGGGGAACGAAGGGGGAAGATCACCCTACAGCCAGGGGAATGGCTCCCGGCCAGGCAATACAGAAGGCAGTCCCTCGCGATCGGGCTACTCTCAGTCGGGGAGCGGCTACCACGCCGGAGGGTACAGCCAGGCGGGTGGGAGTTCCGCGGCCCGCTCTCCCTCAATGACCAATGCGACGTCGAATTCTCGCAATTCGGGTGAATACAACCGCAACAATGTCGCCGGTGGAAACCAGGCCAATGTCTCGGGGAGGAATCTCTCGGGGAATACCAACGTCTCCGGTAACACGGTCAACGTCGGGAATCGCAATGTGAACGGAGCCGGCGCGTATGGGGCCGCTGGCGCTTACGGCGCGGCGGGTTACCACCCGAGTTACGCCAACCACGGCTATTACAACGGCTCCTGGAACGGCCACTATGGAGCGGCCTACGGACTGGGTGCCGCTTCGACGGCGTATCGTCCCGCAGCCTGGGGTGCCGCCGCGTGGGGAATGGGGGCGGGCATGTACTCCATGGGCTACGCCAGTTACAGCAATCCGTACTATGGATCGGGGGGAGGCGGTGGCGGAGGATACAACTATTCGCAGCCGATCCCGGTTCCCGCGCCGACGCAATCCGCCGCCGCTCCGCAAGACCCGAACGCCGGTTCCGCTCCGTCCGACGCCGCTCAACCCAGTGATCCCGCGACACCACCCGAGGCGGGGAACGCGGAGGAGCAATTGAGCCCGGCGATTGAAGCCTTCAAAATCGGCGACTTCGAAACAGCCCTCGCCAAAGTGAATGACGCGATCACCGCGACCCCGACCGACGCGGTCGCCCATGAGTTCCGGGGACTGGTGTTGTTCGCCAAGAAAGACTATCAGCAATCCGCCGCGACGATTCACGCGCTGCTGGCGGTCGGCCCCGGTTGGGACTGGACGACGCTCAGCAGTTTCTACAACAACATCGCCGACTACACCGATCAGCTTCGGGCGCTGGAAACCTATGTGGAAGCCCACCCTCAGGAGGGCGCTCCCCGGTTCTTGGCCGCTTACCATTATCTGACCTGTGGACATCCCGATGCCGCAGCGACCCAGTTGAAGCTGGTGGTGAAGCTCGTTCCGGGAGACAAACTGGCTGCCGATCTGTTGAAGATGGTTTCGCCTCCGCCCGCTGGTGGTGCTGCGCCACCGGAACCCAAGACCGACGCCGCCCCCGTCGAATCCACCCAAGTGGTCGGCGACTGGAAGGCCTCGCGCGACGACGGGTCGAGGTTCGAATTGACGTTGACGGATGATGCGCAGTTCACCTGGACGTTCACCGCGAAGCAACAGCCCGCCTCGACGATGAGCGGCAGCTACACGCTCAACGGCGCGTTGCTCGAACTGACGCCTCAGGGAGGAAACCCCCTCGTTGGTCAATTGACCTTCAGTGGAGACGGCGGCTTCAACTTCAAAATCGTCGGCTCACCGCCGGACGATCCGGGTTTGAACTTCGCGAAGTAACACGGAAATTGGTGAATCAGATCTTCGCTCTGTCTGGAACCAACGACGTCGGTAAGGGTCCGATTGCTGTGACGATGAGGCACCCGCGTTCAGGTTGCTCACCGAAGTCGCGTTGAATCCTTCAGTGGCGATGTCCATACCAGTGATCAAGGCGTTTGGCAGTAGCTGGGGGGGACTCTGTCCCCCCAGCTTCAGTGCATCAGCGTCGCATTTGTCGCGAGATTCTTCCTGCCAGTATCGGTGACCGGCCACTTGTTTTGGTTGCGGACCCGCGAAGCGGGGCCGCACTGGGAAAAATGACAACAGGCCGGATAACACACGTTATCCGGCCTGTTGCGTTTCAATCATCGGGTTGCGTTCGCCGTTGAATCCGAATCACGTTGAAGACTCGAATGCCCCAGCGGACTCTCCCGGCGTTCAGTCAATCGATTGCAGCACCAGTTGGGCGGTCAGCGCCTTCTTGATCCGTTCCTGGCTGTCTTGCAGGTGAGCGCGGGTGTAGTCGTCCAGCTTCACATCCTGTGCCGCCAGCAGCGCAGTGAGCTGCTTGTCGAGATCGACCAGGTGCATCCGCACCAGCGTCCGCACATCTTCAGGCACAAAGCCGCTGCCGCCGTTGATCGTGCCGGCGAGACGCCTGAGGGCGTTCCGCTGCAGGTTCCGACGCAGGCTGCCGATGTACGGCTTCCGGTTGGTGTATTCACCCGGCTTGTGCGCTTCCCGCACTTCCGTGAAGACACCGTCGACCAGCATCCGCAAGTGTTCGGCCAGAGTGTACAAGTCGGCATCCGGCGCGACTTTCAACTCGGTGTCAGCGAGCCGCGTGAGCGTGTTGGATGCCAGCAACTGCGTCAGAATGTTGTTCTGTGCATTGGCAATCTGCGAGTGAACCGGGTAATCCAACCGGGCCACGTCGCGCGTTCCCCAGTGACTCCACCGGCTGCTCGCGAGCGAGTTCAGCACCGCGGGCGGGGGCAATGCCGGGACGTTGAACGCCGACTCTGTCAGCAGCTTCATCGCGTCGCGCTGTCTGGCTGCTTCGACCGGGACGAAGGGTGTCCGACCGTTCGGATCACCCTTATGGTCACGATGGACGTAGATCCCGCCGGGGAACCGCGAGACATAGGCCAACGTCTGCCAATACTTGCCGAACAGCATTCCAAACGCCTGCCGGGCGTGCTGATAGCCTTCTCCGGGGGTGACCGCGCGGTCGACAACCTGGCTCCACAGCTCGGCGGAAGTCTTCGTCTCGCGACGGGCGAACTCAAGCGGATCCTTCCCAAGGTCGAACCGGTTCGACAACGGGTCGGAATCCACACTGCCCCGCGTGTCTTCGTCGGTCAGGTAATCGAGACCGGGTTCGCCACAGCGTGACGCGATCTTCTTCAGTTCTTCCGGCTCATTTCCCATGATCGGCTTGTAGCCGTACTCGATCGCCCAGTAGTCATAGGGGCCGAGGGTTCCCGTGTAATACAGACCCTGCTTCTGGCCTTTGGGGGCGATATTGGTCGGAGTGTAATCCATCACGCTCGCGACGGTCGCTTCGCCAACGGCGAGGGCCGGGTTGTCGATCTCGGCGAGAGTCTTCCAGGAACTCGCCTTGAAGTTGTGCCGCAGGCCGAGGGTGTGACCCACTTCGTGCATCACAACTTCCTTGAGGCCCTGAGCGATCAGATCGTCGGGCAATCCGCCGATGATTGTGGGTGTCCCCCTTGAGGACATCGCCGAATGCCTTGAGACCCGGGTCGACCGGCTGCCCCATCAGGGCGGCCATGTCGGCGGAGGTGAACGTTTCGTACTGCTGCTTCCAGGTGCTGAGGAAGTCGGCGTCGAAAATGATGTCGGCGTCGAGAATTTGACCGGTGAAGGGATTCACGCGGGACGGTCCCATCGCGAAGCCGGCGTTGGCGGTGATCCAGCGGAAGAAGTTGTAACGGACGTCTTCGGGATCGATGTCGTCGTTATCGCGCTGGTCGCGGACCTGGACGGCGGTG
>JAPLOC010000352.1 GCA_026692825.1 Planctomycetota bacterium
ATCCCGAAATGGTCGCCCAGTGGTACCGCGACCAGGGATATCAATTCCTGTCGTTCACCGACCACAACACGTTTCTGACTGGGGAGCGCTGGGTTGACGCCGCGACGAACAAGGGGGGCAAGAAGGCGTACGACAAGTTGAAACGGAAATTTCCCGGTGACTGGGTGCGGGAACGGACCACTGCGGACGGACGGACGGAAGTTCGTCTGAAGACCTTTTCGGAGATCAATGCCCGCGTCGGTCAACCTGGAAAATTCCTGTTGATTCAGGGGGAGGAAGTCTCCGACAAATTCGGCGGCCTCCCGCTGCATATGAACACCACGAATAACAAAGAACTGCTTCCCCCGATGGGGGGCGAAAGCGTGTATGAGGTGATCCAGCGGAATACCGACGCGCTCATCGCGCAGCGGGAACGGACCGGCGATCCGATGATCATTCATCTCAACCACCCAAATTTCGGCTACGCGGTGAGAGCGGAAGATCTGATGCGCGTGCGTGGTGAGAATTTCTTCGAGGTGTACAACGGGCATCCGGGAGTCAACAACAAAGGGGAAAACCTACGCGCTGGGACCGATCGGATCTGGGACATTGTGTTGACCAAGCGAATCGCCGAACTGAAACTCCCGGTGTTGTATGGCCTGGCGGTCGACGACGGTCACGCCTACCACGACCTGCCAAACCGCGATGCGAATCCCGGTCGCGGGTGGGTGATGGTTCTGGCAACGGAACTGTCGACCCCCGCGCTCATCAGCAGCCTGGAGCGGGGAGCGTTTTACTCCACTTCCGGTGTCTCGTTACAGCAGGTCCGTTCGTCCGCGCGCGGGCTTGAGATCGACATCGCGCCTGAGCCAGGAGTTCGCTATACGATCGAATTCATCGGCACGAAGAAAGACTATCCCCGCGACAGCGAACCGATGCTGGACGACGCCGGCAAGGAGATCTGGACGACCCGGCGGTACAGTGAAGAGATCGGGCAGACTCTCGCCCGTTTCGAAGGGACTTCGGCGAAATACGAATTCGAACGTGACGACCTTTATGTGCGTGCCCGAATCACTTCCAGTCGCAAACATCCCAATCCTTCGGTTCCTGGGGAGTTTGAACGCGCCTGGAGTCAGCCGGTCGTTGGTCCTGCGGCTCCCCCTGCCGAGTGAGCGTGGGTCGCCATGCGGGAGAATCCGTCGGCACGTCGTGATCCTCCGCGCGGTCGGGTGGGAATTTCCCCCACCGAGCGTGCAAGCATCGTCGCGACGCGTTACAAAACAACTCTGATCGGCGAATCGACCCACGGGGAAATTCGCTGTCGATCGATTCGCAAGTCGCCCCCGTACTTTCCGAAAGCGCCTCAATGGACACACAGTCTGGAGTTTCGTCGATTTCCCATCGCATGGGGCGGTCTTTGGCCGTCGCGCTGGTTGGCGCTTTGTTCGCCACCGGTCTCGGTTCCGCCTGGGGTGCGGATGATCCCTGGATTGTCCTGAACGGCAAGTCCGGTCCCGGACAAGGGAAGCACATCGTCCTCATCAGTGGGGATGAGGAATATCGTTCGGAAGAGACGTTGCCGCAGTTGGCGAAGATTCTCGCCGAGCGGCACGGGTTCAAGTGTACGGTCCTCTTCGCGATTGATCCCAAAGATGGTTCGATCAACCCGAATAACGGGAACAACATCCCTGGTCTCGAGGCGTTGAAGTCGGCCGATCTCGCGGTCGTCTTCTTGCGATTCCGAAATCTGCCGGACGATCAGATGCAGCACATCGTCGACTACATCGAAGCGGGCAAGCCGGTGATCGGGTTGCGGACCGCGACGCACGCGTTCAACATCACCAACGGCGAATCAAAGTTCAAGAAGTACACCTGGACCAACAAAGACGAGAACTACGAAGGAGGTTTTGGCCGGCAGGTTTTGGGAGAGACGTGGATCAGCCATCATGGGAACCACGGCAGCCAGAGTACCCGCGGCCTGATCGCCGAGGGGCAAAAAGATCATCCGATTCTGCGCGGTATCAAGGACGGAGACGTCTGGGGACCGACCGACGTGTACGGAGTCCGGCTCCCCCTGCCGGGAGACAGCCAGCCGCTGCTGCTGGGGGCGGTGCTGGAAGGGATGAAATTCGACGACAAGCCGAGCAAGGGAGAGAAAAACCAGCCGATGATGCCGGTCGCCTGGACGAAGAGCTACGCCAGCGCATCGGGGAAGAAGTCGCGGGTCTTCACCACCACGATGGGGGCATCGCAGGACTTCGCCACCGAAGGGGTGCGACGGCTGCTGGTCAACGCCTGTTACTGGGCGATCGGACTGGAGGAGAAGATTCCCGCGAAGTCGAACGTCGAGCTGGTGGGTGAGTTCAAGACGTTGCCGTTCCGGTTTGACGGTGCCGCCAAGGGTGTCAAACCCGCCGACCTGTTGAAATAATGATCTCTGTGCTGGCGAGTGTCGCGTTGTTTCTGGCGGTGCCGGCCGGCCACACGCTGTTTTGGATTGGCCTGGTCAATCGCGCGCATGCGATTGACTTGGGCCATGACAATCTGCATCGGCTGCACAAGCTCCACAACGTCGCGATCGTGGGGGCCGCAGTCGCGTGGTTCATTGGCGCGGGGTTGTTTGGCCCCCGGCTGTTGCGTGGTGGAACCTGGAGAGATCTCTCCGGCCCGATGGCGCTGTTTGCCCTCGGGTGCTGTGTCGTGGCGACTGGCTGGGGGATTTGCTGGCTTTCGCGGCGACTCGCCCCCCGTCCGCGACGCATTCTGTCGCGGGTCGCGACCCGGCGTGATCTGGAACCCGAGTTGTCCGCGCCCGCCCGGGGAGTGGGGCCTTATCAAAAGTTGCTGAATGTTCCGGGCAACGAGTTCCTGCATCTCGAAATCGTCGAACTCGAGCTGCGTCTCCCCCGGTTGCCTCCCGAGTGGGACGGTTTGTCGATTGTCCATCTGAGCGACATTCATCTGATTGGAACGGTGGGACTCCCGTATTTCGAACGGTTGTTTGAAATCGCGAACTCGTTGAATGGAGATCTGGTCGCTTTCACCGGAGACCTGCTGGATGACCCCAAGCTGGTCGCCTGGCTCGATTCCACGTTTGGAAAGTCGACCGCGCCGCTCGGTTGTCATTTCATCCTGGGAAATCACGATCGCGAATGGGGTGATATACCCGCCTCGCGGAAGCGGCTGACAGACCTCGGCTGGTGCGACGCGTCATCCCAGACCCGACAGTTGGAATATCGCGGCCGGACGCTGGCGATCGCCGGGACAGAACGCC